>ONON01000107.1 GCA_900319455.1 uncultured Eubacteriales bacterium | reverse complement strand
GACGCGAGCATAAAAATGAAGCCGGAGCTTCGCGAATATCTTTCAAAGCGCATTAAGCCGATGCCCGGAAGGGCGGAATATCTGCGCGCGCAGTTTGAGAAGGGCTTTGACGAAACGCTCTTCAAAAGAATCTGGCCGAATATGACAGTCATCAGCAGCATCGGCAATGCCTCATTCAGGCCCTCATCCGAATATATCCGCTCGCTCGCTAGCGGAATCCCGCTCGATTTTTCAATCTACGGCGCATCCGAGGCGCTTGTGGCCGCGTGTTATGAGCTTGAGAATACGGATATGCAGCTTCTGACCGACAGCTGCTATTATGAATTCATCCGCTTCGGCGACGAGAACGAAGAGGTCCTCGGCATCGGCGAGCTCAAAGCGGGCGAAAAATACGAAATTCTCATTACAAACCAGGCGGGTCTTTACCGCTACCGCCTCAAGGATGTGCTCGAGGTCACGGGCTTTCGCAACAGATGCCCCCTGATTTCTTTCGTTTTCCGCAAGGGGCAGATGTTTAACATAGCGGGCGAAAAATTCAGCGAGGAAGACGCACGCAACACCGTTGAGGCGGTAGAGAAGGCGCATAACGCGAAAATTGACAACTGGCTGTTTTATCAGGATGACAGCGTTGTGCCGGGCAGATATGTTTTTCTTTATGAGGATGAGGGCGTGCCCGATCTGAGCGGCTGTATTGATGAAATGGAAGAATATATGGGGCAGTGCAACAAACGCTACCCGTCACAAAGAGAAAAAGGCTTTATCGGCAGGCTTGCCGTGCAAAAGCAGGCGCCGGGCACACACAGGCTCTGGGCTGAAAGATGTGTTTCGCTCGGAGCGTCGGCGGCGCAGATAAAACCGGTGCATTCGCTTGACAATGAGGAGAAAAAAGAGTTTTTCCTCAGCAGAATACAGTAATTCACACAAAATAACGGGAGGCAGTATCATTATGAAAAAAACAGTTTCAATAATCCTTTGCGTTGCCTTTATTATTTCCTGTTTTGCCGTTAATGGATTTACCGCGACAAAGCAGACGGTAAAGCAATACGGCAGTGAGGGCGGCTATCTCGCCATAGGCGACAGCCTGTTTAGGGGCTGCGGAGCGGAAGGGTTCTATATCAATAATGACGAATATGAGGGCGGGCAGTACGATATGTATTTCCTGCGCAATGTTGTCGGCGCCGTGCCTACTCAGATTTCACAGGCGGTCGGCTGCAACGCTCCCGATGATATGACAGATAAAAGCGGCAATTTCTGGCCGCTGTGCTACCCCGGAATGACTGTGGCTATGGTTATGGATCTTCTCGGAATTGAAGACAACTTCACCGACACGGCGCTTGACTACCAGTATTATGACGAGATGCTGCGCTATTTCGGTTATGAAGGTTCTTTTGACGGCACAAGAGAAGGCGAGGTTTATGTTGAGGGCGAGTGCGGCAAGTGCGGCAACATAATTGAGGTAATCAAAAAAGCCGACCTCATTACGGTTGAGCTCGGAATGTGCGATGTGTTCTACCGCGTTTACCGAATAGCGTCAAACGGCGGCAGCCTTGCCGGAGGGGCGAGCTTTGACCTGAGCAGCCCCGAAAGCATAGTCAACCTTGTTTCAAGCGCAATAAAAGAAATCAATTTCGGCTTTGACTACTGGAAGGAATATTATCCTTACATTATTAAGAAGATTCAGGAGCTCAATCCCGACGCCACAATAGTAATGGTTGGCTCGTTCAACCTTCTCAATGAGCTTACTTTAACGGATGAAACCGTAATTCCGCTCGGCTCGCTGTTCTCGGGGCTTACAACAAAAATGAACCTTCAATATGAAAAATGGGCAAAGCAGTTCAATGTTCTTTATGCCGATGTCGCAAACACCGAGGTTCAGGCAACGGAAAACGACTGGTCGCTTCTCGGCGATTTCAAAGACAATACCTTCACGGCAACCCATCCCACGCAGACCGGTTACGATTATATGACAAGGCAGATTCTCTCTGTTCTGCCCGACAAAACCGCGAAAGAGGGAATCAGCGTTGACCTCGGCAGATATGAAAAAGTTGATTATGTTCTGGTCAACGGTTTGCCCGTAAGCAACTATTCGATGGACGGCTTTACGCTCACAATTCCTTATCCCGCCCTTATAGGCGCAAACCTTACAATAGGTGTTAAAAATGATGACTCGACAACGGCGGCGCGAACATATCAGCTTATTTACAAGGCGGATACAGGTTACAGCGCTTACAGAATTTACGGGCGCAACGATATAATCGGCACCCTTCTGAGACCTTTCAGGCTTGTAATCGGTCTTATAAAAACCCTGATTGAAAAAATCAAGGGGATGTAAAAAACAGCGGTTAATCAAACAGGCGGGCCCGTATCGGCGTGATACGGGCCCGTTTTAATTATATTTATGTTGTTTTCAATTTACGCTTTTGGGTCTGCTGAGCAGTTCTCTGCCGGCGATTCCCGGGCGCGTGAGAGCCATCGGGTCAAGAATTTCGTTTAATTCATCTTCACTTAGAAGACCCCGCGAAATAACAATGCTTCTCACGGATTTTCCGGTTGCGAGAGCTTCTTTCGCAATCTCGGAGGCCTCGCGGTAGCCTATGTGCGGGCAGAGCGCGGTTGCAATTCCGACGCTTCGCTCCACAAGCTCGGCGCAATGCTCCCTGTTCGCGGTAATTCCGTTTACGCAGTTTACCGTGAAGGTGTGCACGGCGTATGCCAGCGTGTCAATCGACTGAAACAGGCAGTAGAAAACAATGGGCTCAAACGCGTTGAGTTCCAGCTGCCCCGCCTCGGCGGCCATTGTTATTGTCATATCATTGCCTATTATGTTAAAGGCAACCTGGTTTACAACCTCCGGAATAACCGGGTTCACCTTGCCCGGCATTATGGATGAACCGTTTTGCCTGGGCGGCAGGTTAATTTCACCGAAGCCCGCCCTCGGCCCGGATGACATAAGCCGCAGATCGTTGGCGATTTTGCTCAGCGTAACGGCGCACGCCTTGACGCTGCCTGAAACAGCCACAAAGGAGTCAAGGTTCTGCGTCGCGTCTATAAGGTCAAACGCCTGAATAAGCTGCAAATCGGCAACCTCGCTGAGAACGGGAACAATCCGTTTCATATAAACCTCATCGGCGTTTATTCCCGTGCCTATCGCCGTGCCTGCCATGTTGACCGTGCGCATTTCCTCCATAGCCTTATCCATTCTGCTTATGTCACGGCTGAGCGCGGCGGCGTAGGCGCTGAATTCCTGCCCGAGGCGTATCGGAACGGCGTCCTGCATCTGGGTGCGCCCCATTTTGATTATCGAGTCAAATTCATCCGCCTTTTTGCGCAGCGCTTCAACAAGGCTGTTCAACTCCGCCTTCAGCTTGAAGAGCAGGCGCAAGGAGGTTATTCTGCCGGCTGTCGGTATAACATCGTTTGTGGACTGCCCGCAGTTTACATGGTCGTTGGGGTTTACAACAGAGTAATCGCCTTTTTCACCGCCGAGTATTTCAATGGCGCGGTTCGCTATAACCTCGTTGGCGTTCATATTTATTGATGTTCCCGCTCCGCCCTGAATGGGGTCAACAATAAACTGCTCGTGAAAACTGCCGCTCAGAATTTCATCGCAGGTTTTTACTATCGCGTCAGCCGTTTTTTTGTCGAGCAGGTTTATTTCGCAATTCACTATCGCGGCGGCTTTTTTTATGTATGCCAGGCTGTTGATGATTTCCGGGTGCATATTCAGCCCCGTTATGTGAAAATTCTCCGCCGCCCGAAGCGACTGAACGCCGTAATAAACATTTTCTGGCACTTCTTTTGTTCCGATTGAATCCTGTTCGCTGCGGTAACCTTTTTTGCTCATAATCTGCCTCCTGAAATCATTTTTATTTCCATAAACACATAATAGCACCGATATGAAACATAATCAAATATTAATTGAATTTTAATTAATATAACTGTATAATTATATTAATAATTGACATGGAGGCTGATTATGGAAGAAAATATCTTTCAGGGTATGGAGTATGTTTATGAGGTTTACAGGCAGGGGAGTTTTCAGAAGGCGGCTGAAAAACTGTTTATATCACAGCCGTCTGTCAGCGCCTCCGTGCGGCGCGCCGAAGAGAGGGCGGGCTGCTGTTTGTTTGACAGAAGCATGAAGCCGCTGCAGTTGACGGAGTGCGGAAGGCACTATATTGACGCGGTTGAGAGAATAATGGCTGTTGAACACGAGTTTTCGGAATTTGTCAACGACCGCAACGGTTTGAAAAGGGGGAGTCTTGTTCTCGGCGGCAGCAGTATGTTTTCTTCCCTTGTTCTGCCTCCGCTGATGGGTGAATTTCGCAAAAGATACCCGGATATTTCGCTTGAGCTTGTTGAGGAAACAACCGTGAACCTTGAGGAGATGCTCCTGAAAGGCAGTATTGACATTATGTTTGATTATGAATCGGCGGGCAGCAGCGCGTTTACCGGCGAGTTTTTTGAGGAAGACAGAATGATTTTATCCGTGCCGAAAGCGTTTGTTGACAAAAACAGGCTCGGCAAATATCTTCTTGACCCCGCGGAGATTTCAAAAGCGGGAGCAATCGGAGTGCCTGCCGTTCCCTTAAGCGAGTTTGAGAATATGCCGTTTGTGCTGTTAAAGCCCGCGAACGATTCACGGCGCAGAGCCCGGCAGATTTGTGCGGATTACGGGTTTGAACCGAATGTGATTATGGAGTTTGACCAGCAGATGACGGCGTACCTCGCGAGCTGTTCGGGCATAGGAATATCTTTCACGGGCAGTTTGCTGATTTCACGAACCGCGCCGAACCCGGATGTTTGCTGCTTTTTGCTTGACGGCCCGCATAGCAGGCGCAATGTGTGCGTTTTTAAAAAGCGCGGCAGATACACAACAGGGGCGGCAAAGGCGTTTATTGAGCTTGCGCGTGAAAACACCGTGCGAAAAAGCGGTTAAATCAAACGCTGAGCCCCGAAAAACCGTCAAAACAAAACCGCCCCGAAGGGCGGTTTTTCAAAGCAAATCGGCTATTTCGAGAATCATTTTTTCGGTTTTCTGCCAGCCGATGCACGGGTCGGTGATTGACAGACCGTATGTTGTGCCGTCGGGCTTTTGGTTGCCGTCTTCAATGTATGACTCAATCATAAGCCCCTTTACAAGCCTGTGTATATCGGCGTTGTGGTGCATTGACTGAACAACGCCCTTCGCTATTCTCGGCTGCTCAAACCATTTTTTGCCGGAGTTCGCGTGGTTGGTGTCAATAATCACCGCGGGATTTTCAAGCCCGCTCTTGGCGTAAAGCTCATAAAGGTATTCAAGGTCCTCATAGTGGTAGTTCGGAACGGATGAGCCGTCTTTGCCGGAGTATCCGCGCAGTATCGCGTGAGCGAGAGGGTTGCCCTTGCTCTGCACCTCCCAGTTGGAGTAAACAAAGGTGTGGCGGTGCTGCGCGGCGGTAATCGCGTTCATCATAACCGAAAGGTCGCCGCCTGTGGGGTTTTTCATCCCCACGGGAATGTCAAGCCCGCTTGCCGTTAACCTGTGGTTCTGGTTCTCTACCGAACGCGCGCCCACCGCGACATAAGACAGGCAGTCGGAGAGGTACTGATGGTTTTCGGGGTAGAGCATCTCATCCGCGCATGAAAAGCCTGTTTGCTCAAGCGCGCTTATGTGAAGCTTGCGTATTGTGATAAGCCCTTTGAGCATATCGGGGGCGTTGTTCGGGTCCGGCTGGTGAAGCATACCCTTGTAGCCGTCGCCTGTTGTGCGCGGTTTGTTTGTGTAAATTCTCGGGCAGATTACAATTTTGTCGCTGACCTTTTCGGCAACGGTGCGAAGGCGTGAAATATAATCAAGCACCGCGTCGCCTCTGTCTGCCGAGCAGGGGCCGATAACAAGAAGAAACTTGTCGCTTTCCCCGGTGAATATTGCCGCTATCTCAGCGTCATTCACCTTTTTCTTTGCCTGCATTTCCTCTGTGAGAGGGTACATCTCTTTAATAACTCTTGCCGTGGGCATTTCGCGTTTGAATTCCATATTCATAATCAATTACCTTCTTTGTCAAATCGTTTTCTGTGCTCGGTTGAAAGCTTCATAATCGAGCGCATTTTATCTTTATCGCCGGTTTCAATCGCTTTTTTAAGCTTTGAGAACGCGGCTTCAAAAAGTTCCATCTGTTTTAGCAGCTCATCTTTGTTGAGCAAGAACAGTTCGCTCCACATAACATCGTTTATGTTCGCTATTCTGGTAAGATCCCTGAATGAGTCGCCCGTATATTTCTCAAACCCGTCCGTGTCGCGGCAGGTCATAAGCGAAACGGCTATGCAGTGCGTAAGCTGTGAGAGAAAGCCTATCATCTCGTCATGTTCCTCCGGGCTGAGCCGGGAAACGGTTTTAAAGCCGAGAGTTTCACCCAGGCTTTCGCATATTTCAACAGCCGTTGCCGTGTTTTTTGCGGTAGGGGTCACAATGTAGTTAGCCTGACGGAATATCTCCTTTGAGGCGTATTCAATTCCGCTCTTTTCTCTGCCCGCCATAGGGTGGGCGGCAATGAACTCAACATCGTCGCGCAGCATTTCCTGTATTTTGTAAACAACACAGCCCTTTACGCCGGTTACATCGGTAATAACAGCTCCCGACTTCAGGCAGCTTTGGTATTTCTCAATCCATTCAACAAAAATGTGCGGGTAAAGCGCGAAAACAACAATGTCGAACTTGCTAATATATTGCGCCGTTACATCTGTAACTCCGTGAGCTATCCACCCTTTTTCAAGGGCAAAGTCAATCGTCTGCCGCCTTTTAGCCACAGCGCCTACCTCATAACCCTCATCCGAGAGAGCCTGCGCGTAGCTGCCGCCGATAAGACCCAAGCCTACAATGCAGATTTTTAAATTCTTGTCAAGTTTCAATTCGCACCTCCATTGAGAGTGAACGCAGAGTTTCAAAAAATCGGGGGTAGCTTTTTTCAACGGCCTGCGCTCCGCTTATTCTGCCCCCCGTAATGCTCGCGAGAAATGAGAGCGCCATAACAACGCGGTGATCGTTGTGGCTTGAAAGCGGCAGTGACGGGCATTTAAGAGGGCAGTCGAAAATCTTAACCGAGTTTTCGCTTATTTCAGATTTAACCCCGAATTTTTCAAGCTCCCGCGCCATTGAGGAAGCGCGGTCGCTCTCTTTTATGGCAAGGCGTTTTGTGCCGGTAAAAATCGCGCCGTGCTTCGCGGCGGCAACGGCAAACAGAACCGGAGCGAGGTCGGGGAAGTCCGACAGGTCAATAACCGCGTTTTTATTCTCAAGCGTTTCAAACGCCTCAACACAGAATCTGTCGCCCTGCGCGCTGTTTTCGTCAAGCCCGTTTACTCTGACATCTCCGCCCGCGGAGTTGAACGCCAGCAGAGCGGCGGCGTTTGACCAGTCGCCGGGTATTGCCGTATAACAGGGGTTATAGCCTTGCCCGTCTTCCGAATAAAAAACATTTTTTTCTTTTTCGGCAACCCGGATACCGTATTTTTCAAGCACATCGAGGGTTATGTCAATATATGGCCTTGATTCAACGGGCGGCGTTATTTTAAGAACGGAGCCGCGCCCGGCAAGCGGCAGGGCGAGCAAAAGCCCCGTTGCGAACTGGCTGCTTATGTTGCCGGCAATTTCAAACTCTCCGCCTGTCAGCCTGCCCGTGATTTTTATGCCTGTTTTGCCTTTTTCAACTTTTATTCCTTTTTGCTCAAACAGCTTTTCATATACGCCTGTCCCACGCTCAATAAGCCGCGCTGAGCCGGTGAAAACTGCGCTGTCAAAAAGAGCCGCGGCAACGGGGATAAAAAACCGAAGGGTGCTTCCGCTCTCGCGGCAGTCAAAAATAGGTTCATGGCGCGCGTCGGTATTACGCGAAAGAATTTCCACGGTATTTTCGCTTTGCCTGACTGCCGCGCCCAGGGCTTTTACGCAATCCAGAGTGGCGAGAATGTCGTTGCTGTATTCAATTCCGGCAACAGTGCCGCCGCCCGCGAGAGCCGCGCATATAAGCGCCCTGTGAGCATAGCTTTTTGAAGGCGGCGCGTTTACTGTGCCCGAAAGCCGGCACGGCTTTATAATAACATCCATATATTTACTCTCCGTCAACAAGAAAATCAATGGCAAGCGAGTAACCGTCAAGACCTTTGCCGGCGATTGTTTTAACGGCGATGCCGCGTATATAGCTTATCTGCCTGAAATCCTCACGGGCGGCAACATCGCTGATATGCACCTCAACCGTCGGTATTCCCACGGCTTTGAGCGCGTCGGCAATCGCCACGCTTGTGTGAGTATATGCGGCGGGATTGAAAACAATGCCGTCAATTTTGTCAAAATATGCCTGCTGTATGGCGTCAACCAGCGAGCCCTCATGGTTTGATTGATAAAAGCTCACCTCAACGCCTTTTTCAGCAGCGTGTTTTTTCAGCGTTTCAACAAGATATTCATAACTCTGTCTGCCGTAAATATCCGGCTCGCGTATGCCGAGCATATTGATATTCGGGCCGTTGAGAACAAGGATTTTCACGGTTTCATCTCCTTTATTACCGCCTGCGCCGCCTGCTCAACGGTTATGTCGCCGTCAATAACGGCATCGGCGCAGCTCATATAAACGGGCAATCTCGTTTCAAACATTTTTTTAAGCTTTTCGGAACTGTCCGAAAGCGGTCTGTCACCTGCCGCCCGCAGTTTTTCAAGCGGACGGTTGAGAAAAATGAGAGTGCCGTTTCGTTTTAAAGCTCTTACATTTTCTTTATCAAGCACAGCGCCGCCGCCCGTGGCGATAACCGCCCCCGAATACTCCGAGGCTTTTTCAACAGCGATTTTTTCTTTTTCGCGAAACAGGGCCTCACCGTTTTTGTTTATATATTCGGGTATCGGCATACCGGCATTTTCCGCCGTTATTTCATCCGTGTCATAAAACTTTCTGCCGGTTTTTTCCGCTATAAGAGTGCCTACGCTTGTTTTGCCGCTTGTAGGCATTCCGATAAGCACAATGTTTTTTTTGCCGGCTTCAACCTGAGCAAACGCCTTTTCAACAAGCGATGTGTCACAGGAAATACCCCTGAAAAGCGCCGAGGCCATAACGCCCTGAGCCGAGAGCATATAAAGCCCTCCGCAGGCGGGAATACCCCTTTCGAGCGCGTCAAGCACAAGGTTGGTTCTCAGCGGGTTGTAAACGGCGTCCGCCACTCCGCAAAGAGAGGGGAACAGCGATATGTCAACGGGCTTTTTGCCGCCGTTGGGGAACATTCCGACGGGAGTTGTGTTGATTATTATCTGTGCGTCGGTGTGCAGACTTAAAGCTTCATCATAAGTTACGGTGCCTTCGCTTTTTGTTCTTGAAACGGTTAAAATCTCACCTGCGCCCAGACTTTTCGCCGCGGCGAAAGCGGTTTTGGAGGTGCCGCCGGTGCCGAGTATAAGCACCTTTTTATCTTTTATTTTTATTCCGTATTTTTCAAACATCGCGGTCATACCGAAAAAATCTGTGTTGTAACCGTAAAGTCTGCCGTTTTTGTTCACAACCGTGTTGACCGCGCCTATTGCCCGCGCGTTTTCGGATATTTCATCGAGAAAGGGCATAACCGTCTGCTTGTAAGGAATGGTAACATTTACGCCTTTGAAATCTCTGTTTTCAAAAAACGCTTTCACCTCTTCGGGTATGAGCTCTTTGAGCTCATACTCATAATCCGCTATTGCGGCGTGTATCTCACGGGAGTAGCTGTGCCCGAGCACACCGCCGATTAAACCGAACTGCATACGGGTTCCTCCCCTGCGAGATAATCCGTGCCGAAACGCTGAGCGAGCAGGTCGCATACGGCTATCGCGGCAACGCTGTCAATAACGGGGCAGATTCTGCGTATAATGGCGGGGTCGTGCCTGCCGCCTGCGGTTATTGAGGTATTTTCGTTTTTTATAAAATCAACGGTTTTCTGCTCTTTGGCTATGGACGGGGTGGGTTTGACGGCGCACCTGAAAACAACGGGCATACCGTTTGTAATGCCGCCGTTTATTCCGCCGTTGTTGTTTGTTTCGGTAAAAACCCTGCCATTGTCAACGCGTATGGGATCGTTTGCCTGCGAGCCGTTTGCCCGGGCAAAGCCGAAACCGAGGCCGAACTCAACGCCCTTTATGCCTCCTATGCCGAAAAGCGCGTGTGACAGCACGCTTTCAACCGAGTCGAAAAACGGTTCGCCCAAACCTGCCGGCAGGCCGTAAATCGCCGTCTGCGTCGCTCCGCCCACGCTGTCAAGGTTGTTTTTTGCCCTGAGTATTTCGTCCGATATACGCCCTTTCGCACTTTCGTCAAGAACGGGGAAATCCGCGTTTTTGAGCGTGATTATATCGCCCATCACATTGTCAAAATCCCTGTCTTTCGCGTTTCCGCATTGCGAGATATGGGTGCCGATAATTATGCCCTTTCTTTCAAGTGCGGGCAGCAGTATTCCGCCCGCGGCAACCAGAGCCGCCGTAATTCTGCCCGAGAAATGGCCGCCTCCGCGGTAATCCTCATTGCCGTGATATTTAACACGGGCGGCATAGTCGGCGTGCGAGGGTCTGGCGGGCCCGTAAGTGTAGTCGCCGCTTTTTGTGTTTGTGTTTTTTATGACTATGCAAAGCGGTGTGCCCGTTGTTCTGCCCTCAAACACGCCGCTGAGAATTGAAAACTCGTCGTTTTCGCGCCTTGCCGTGTCAAGCGCGGACGAAGGCCTGCGTTTTGAAAGCAGCTTTTCAATTTCTTTTTTATCAACGGGAACACCGGGAGCCAAACCGTCAATTACCGCGCCTACGGCTTCGCCGTGGCTCTCGCCGAACAGCGTTACCGCAAGGCTCTGACCGAAAGTGTTTTTCATATTGTTTTCTCCAGCAAAGTTTTTATCTCATCCGCTGTCATTGTTGCAAAGCGGAAGGTTCCCGCTTCATCCGACAGAACAACGGTTATATGTGATGAGGATTT
>ONON01000106.1 GCA_900319455.1 uncultured Eubacteriales bacterium | reverse complement strand
TTTCGGGTATGGTTTTATTTACCGAGCGGGAGTTTAACCGTCGCTTTGAAAAGGTCGCCGTCAATTTCAATGCCGAGACTGCCGCCTTGAAGAACGGCAAGGTCGCGGGCTATCGAAAGGCCGAGCCCGTTTCCGCCGTCCGTGCGGGAAGAGTCACCCCTGACAAAGCGTTCCGTAAGTTCATCCGCACTTATGTTAAGTTCGTTTCTCGAAATGTTTTTAATTTCAAACACACCGTTTTCTCCGTCGGACGAAACCGTGATATAAACCCTTGAATTTGCCGCGGAATATTTTGCCGCGTTGCCCATAAGATTTTCAAGAATACGGCAGGTTCGCAGGCCGTCGGCTTTGATTATGACGGGAGATTCGGGGAAAACCTGCTTTATTTCAAGCTGAGCCCTGTCAAAATTCTCCTGCATTTCACCGGCGGTCTGTTTCGCGAGCTCGCTTAAATCGAGAGGTTCGATGTTGAGATTTATCGCGCCGGATGACGCCTTTGAAGCTTCAACAAGATCCTCAATAAGCACCTTGAGCCTGCCCGAGCGCTCCGAAAGCACTTCAATATATCCTTTTGCCGTTTCATCCTCAATGTCACAGCGGCTTAAAAGGTCAGTGTAGTTGATAATCGAGGTCAGAGGAGTTTTCAGGTCGTGCGAAACATTTGTGATGAGTTCGGCGCGCATACGCTCGTCTCTGACAGCCGCGTCAACAGCCTGACGGAGTTTGTCTCCGGTTACCTGCATACTGTCGCAGAGATTTCTCAGCGATGAGGGATAACCCGCGGAATCAACATTGAAATTTCCGTCATGCGCCGCCTGAATGATCGTGTCAAGTTTTTTAAAATAACCGAGCGCTTTAACAAGTATGAACGCGTTAAAAGCGGCAAACATAATCAAAAAGAATACGCAGGCAACGGGATTGTAACGGCCGAAATTGAACACGGCGCAGGCAAGCAGCATATCTATGCCCAGTGTTCCGGCGCAAAAGAGCATTACATTTTTACCCAACTGCCTCGGCTTGTAGGTAATCAGTGAAAACAGCCTGCGTATTTTCCCGAATATCCACAAAATCGGCCTGAAAATTATAAATCTGCCGAACCAGCGTGCGCCGGATTTCTTAATTCTGACTGTTGAATAAAGCCAACATTCAAACACACCGAGCGCAAGAGCGGAGAACGCTCCCGCCGCGGCAAGAGCCGCTTTACTGCACTGAAGGCCCGAAACATCAAAACCGTTTAAGTCACCGCCTAAAAGGTAGGAACCACCGAAAAAGTAAGCTGCTGCAAAGCCGATTGCTCCGCCCGCGAAACCGATAAAGAAAAACAGGGCGAGAAGCAGGTTTATATCGGTCGGGATTTTATCGTTCGGGTGAAGGATGATTTTTCCGTTTTCATTTTTACGGCCGCTGAATATTGCGCCCGCAACAAGAAAAATCAGAGCCGCGACAAGAAAAACAATGGCGATTACCGCCGCCTGAACGGTCGGGAAAGCGCTGTGTTCCCAAAAGGTTTTGACCGCGGTAGGATTGCCGTTGTAATAAACATAGGCAACCGCTCCGTCAACCCAGTATGAGCTTTTCTCAAACGGATTGTTTACGGGGTCATACCGATAAAAGTATTGACCGCTTGTCAGGCTCTCGGTTCCGCCGGATTCAATGTTTCCGCCCTTAACAGCTATGTATTTTTCAATCTTTTTCCCGCTGAAAAACTTCTTTGCGCCGTTTGAGACGGATTTCTGAAATTCATTTGGATTTGCAATGTTTGTAACAACTTTGTTGCCGCCCTCAAGCGTAATATAATAGTCAAATTCCTCAAGAGCTTTGAGTTCATTGAGCATCCAGCTGTAATTTTCGCCGGAAAGAGCGGCTACCATTCTGTCGTAATAATCCGAAATCTTCTCTTTTGCCACATTTTCATCATAGCCGAGGTAATCAAGGCAATAACTCCCACCGCTTGCTTCAAGCCCGGCAACCGTTATATCAAAACTCTGGTCAAACGCCTCATCGCGAACAAGATATTTGTATTTAATAATATCTCTGCCGGCAGCTGAAGTCAGCGCCTTTTTTGCGGTTTTTATGTCTTCTTCGCTGTAGAGGGCGTATTCGTCGTCAGAATTATATTCGCGGATTGCGCCTTTGAGTTCTTCGGTGATAATATACACCTGTCTGTCAAGGTAATCATTCAAAATACTCTGCATGTTTTTTTCTTTTGCGGATTTGTATTTTTCCTGAATTTTACCGTTGCCGAGCACGCGCGTAATGCCTTGGGCGTATGAAACCGCGTC
>ONON01000287.1 GCA_900319455.1 uncultured Eubacteriales bacterium | reverse complement strand
CTCTGCAAAATACAACTTATCGAGTTCATATGCCTGCTTACCACCAAAAACAAAGTTGTCTCCGTCTTCTTGCCTTACACTTATTCGGTTGTTACCGGAAACGCTGCTTTTTAGCGCCTTAAAGTTCACAAATCCGATACTCGTTCCCGGTTGCAATAATAAGAACCCCGCTGCGGATTACTCTGCGGCGGGATTTCTGCTTTATTTATTCAAATGATGATGTTTCTGGTTGATTGCTATCTTCATCCTACTTGCAACGCTTAACCTAAATATATTGTTTATAAGCATTATAATACCGTTCTTTTAATGATGAAGCTAAGGAATCCGGTTTTTTCTGCTTTGATTTTTAAATGTCTTTTTTCGGTTTTATTTTCATACGGATATTTGATGTGAAAACGCTGTATTCCTGTTCGGTGAATATGGCGCCGTTATATTTTTCGACTATGCGTTCAATGTTTTTCATACCTATACCGTGGTTGATTTTATCTGCTTTTGTGGTTTTCAGTCTGCCTTTTTTATCCTTCTGAACGGTGACATAGGGGTTTGTTACGGTCAGAAGAAAATGACTGTTTACGAGGTTGGCTTCAATTTTTATTATCCGGTCGGATTTGCATTTTTCCGCCGCCTCAACCGCATTGTCGACAAGGTTGGAAAGAACTGTGCAGATGTCCACATCGTCGATGAGTCCGGTGGGGATAAAACCGATGAATTCAGTTTTTATGCCGACTTTTTCTGCTTCGGCTTTTTTCTGATTCAGCAGGACGTCTGCCGCAGGATTGCCTGTTTTGATCAAGAATTTTGTTTCTCCCGTGATATTCCCAAGCTTTTTGGCGTAATCTGCCGCTTCTTCGGTTTTTCCGCCCGAAAGAAGAGAGCCGATGACAATCATATGATTTTTATAATCATGCCGGAACCGGCGGAGTTCTTCATCACTTGCAGACTGCTTTTCAAACTTTTCTTTTTGCAGCTGCATTTGGTTTAATATCTCATTTTGTTTGAAAGCCATGAGCGATATTTTGAACAACATATAGAAGAGGCACAGCACTATTCCCGCAACAGACAGAAAATAGAGCGCTTTATACCACTGTGCCGACACGCCGAATTCTTTGTAATAACAGGTCAGTTCAAACAGAAGAAGGGCAACGAAAACCCAGGAGGGTATGCCGCCGAATGCTTCGGGGAGAATGTTGGTTTTTGATTTTATGCAGATATAATAAACAGCGGCGCAGGCGGCAGAATACAAGACGATATTTACGGAGTATTCGATTATCAGGTTTGCGCCGGCGTAGGATGAAACGAGAGCCCAGAGCATATCAACCGTGAACACGCAGACAAAAACGGTCAGGATGATTCTTTTTTTGCTGACTCTTTCTGTCATAAAAATCAATATAAAAATGTAAATAACCTGTGAAACAAAGTCCATTACGGAGTCATATTCTGCAACGGTGTTTTTCAGCAGGAAAATGCCGGCTGCGGAGTTTGCCGTAATTAACAGAGTGAAGAAAACCGACTTTGCTGCGGAAATGCGCAGTTTTTCCAAAAAAACAAAGCGCATAATCATAAGCAGATTAAAGACGGCTGCGATATCTTTCAGGATATAAAGAACCGCTGTCACTGCACTGACCATGCGCTCACCTTCTTCCAGTTATATAGAGTATTTGAGATAGTTCATATAGCACTTGTTGAAATTGGCAATGTTGCGTCTGCTGATTTCGACCTTTTCTCCGTTGGAGAGTGTGATGACGTTGCCTTCAACTTCGGTTATATATTTCATATTGACGAGAAAGCGTCTGTGAGTTCTGAAAAACCTGAGAGAACGGATTTCTGCCTGAAAATCGGAGATGCTTTTTATGCTCTGATAGGTTTCATCAAGGCAGCGGACGATGGAATGCTTTTCGCTTGCCTCAATATACATAACCTTGTCGAGACTTATGTTAAGCGTTTTTTTGTTTATGGGAACGATTATATAGGATTTTTCAAGGTATGCGGTCATAAAGCCCGATATTGCGGCTTTGAGTGAGGCTTCATCGATTGGCTTAAGTAGGAATCTGAACGCGCCTACCTCATAGCCCTCAAAAACATATTCATTGTAAGCGGTTATAAAGATTATGGTGGTTTTAAGCCCGCGGCTTCTTATTTCTCTTGCGGCGTCCATTCCGCTTTTGCCGTCAAAGACGATGTCAAGCAGAGCAAGGTCATAAACCGATTCGGAGCCGATAAAATCCTCGCAGCATTCAAATACATCAATTTCCGCTTCAAGATTGTATCCGCTGACATAGCTGCTGACGTGTGATTTTATCTCGTCGGCTATTGCTTTTTCATCTTCGCAGATTGCGATTTTCATATTGATTACCCTCTATCTTCTTTTGATTATAACACAAAAGAGAAAAAATGCGAACAATTATTTTATATAAACAGATGCCGGAGTAATCAATGTTTTTGTGACAGAAGGCGCAATTTCGGGAATAAACGGTTCTTTTTGTGACCGTTCGTCGCATTTCGGTTGCCATATCAAGCTTAATCTGTTAATATAAACACAACAAAAAGCGACAGGCGGAGGAGTATAATGACATTGAAAAAAATAATTGCGGTTCTGATTGCGGCGGTTATTGCCGTTTCGCTTGCGCCGGTTAATGTATTTGCCGACAGCGAGGGAATATTCACCTACACCGTGGAGAACGGAGAGGCACATATAACTGCGGTCAATTATGCAGGGCACAGGGAGCTCACCATTCCCGATACTCTCGGCGGATACCCGGTCAGGGGTATCCGGCGTATAGGCGACACATACAGTTTCGGCACGGCGAATATGGTTGAGACACTGTTCATTCCCGCAGGTGTGACTGTAATGGGATATGCGGCGCTTCGCAACTTTGACTGCGCAAAGGTTGTTGTTGACGAAGACAACCCGAACTATTCGTCAGACGAATACGGTGTTCTTTTCAACAAGGACAAGACCGTTCTTGTCAGCTGCCCGTGCAGCTTGCACCAAAAGGAGTATGTTCTGCCGGAAACGGTTAAAACAATTGACTACTGCGCTTTTGAAAAATGCGCATTTATTGAAAAGATTGTTTTGCCTGAAGGGCTTGAATCACTCGGCAATCAGAGTTTCTGCCAGATGCCGCAGCTCAGGGAGATAAACATTCCCGAGGGCATAACGGAGCTGGGTCAGAACATGTTCATACAGTGCAGAAGTCTTGAAGAAATAAAACTGCCGTCAACGCTTACAAAGGTTTCAAACAGCTCTCTTTCCGAAAAACCGCTAAAAAGCGTTGTTGTGCCGGACGGAGTTACTTCAATAGACACATTTGCTTTTGAAAGCTGCAAAAAACTTGAATATGTTGAACTGCCCGCGACGTTGCGCAGCATCGGCTATGAGGTGTTTGAGAACTGCGATTCACTGAAATATATCTTCTACCGCGGCAGCGAGGAGGACTGGGCGTCAATCAGCATTAACGCCAGCAACACGGATGACCTTGAAATAATCAAAACTGTTTATAACTACTCTCCCGAAAGCGGATATGAGGGCATAAATTATTCATTTGACAACGGAGTTCTGACACTCGGTGGCGGCGGAGCGGTGCCTGCGTTTTTGCAGGGCGATTACCGATACTGGGATATTTATTCCGCGCTGTGCAGGGTGATTGTTGTTGACGGCAATATAACCGGCATAGGCAGCTACGCGTTTGAGAACTTTACGGAGCTCGAATACGTGATTATTTATGCGGAAAACATCAATATTGCGGATTATGCCTTTAGCGCCTGTCCTGCGCTTGACAATGTTATCATAGCGTCATCGGCAAACTGGGGGCGCCTGTGCTTCAATGCGTCGGAAAACATGCGGGTGTTCTTTGACAACGGCAAAAATCCGAAAAAAGCGGCAGAAAACGGAAGCGTCGGTTTCTCATGCAGCGAAGGGGTTCTGAACTTTGACGGCGATGTTGATTTTGACCTGCTGCATCTATTCAGCTTTGTTTCCGCAATCGGCAGAAAGGCGGGCGAAATCAAAAAAATCACCTTTAACAAGCTGACATTTAAGGACATTGAGCTCAGTTACATTTCGCAGTATGAAAAAGGCGAGCCCGTAATTGAAAAAATCGAGGGCAATACACTTGTAAACGGAGAAATAACGGTGCGCTCCGTCAAGGGTGAAGAAATGATGTTCAACGAGCTTGTTGATGAGATTGCGGACGGAAGCGCGGAGGGCTTTGTTCTGATTGCGAGCGATGAAAACCATAAAACGGTAAGCTCACAGATAGAGGTGGAGGACCCCGAAAACTCCGACGATACTGAGGAGCCGGAGGAACAAAACGGATTTCTCGTGTTTTTTGAAAAGATCAAAAACGGATTCACAAAGGCGCTTAAATGGGCAGTTACGCTGCTTAACAAGCTTTTCAAAGCAATCAGCGGCAGATAATTATTTAACAGAATTTCAGCAGAATAAGTTTTTTATCTCTCCCCAAA
Organism: uncultured Eubacteriales bacterium; assembly: GCA_900319455.1. Classification (GTDB taxonomy): domain Bacteria; phylum Bacillota; class Clostridia; order Oscillospirales; family Acutalibacteraceae; genus CAG-177. The sequence goes on along the minus strand of ONON01000287.1, from coordinate 117 downwards.
CCGGAACGGCAGGGGAGAGATTTGTTTTGTCTCTTAAGAGACAAACAACCACCGGCTATGCCGGTGGCATTAAAACGCTTACAGCGAAAAAGCCTCCTGTGGTAGAATAGAGCAGGT
>ONON01000136.1 GCA_900319455.1 uncultured Eubacteriales bacterium | reverse complement strand
GCTTTTTCACTAATATTTTCATGCTTGACAAATTCAAAAGCCGAGACGCACCGTTTTAAGTGAATCTCGGCTTTTTTGTAGCTGTTTTTTTACAGCCCCATCTTTTGTTTGCAAATATTGCTTGGAAGATAGAAATGGGTTGCACAGCTTTTGATATATCAAAACGGATATGTTCATGGAATTACTCCTTACAATGTTAAAGAAGTTGTTTATAAGAATCCACAATTGCATCTACAATTTGTTCCTGCTTTGAAATGTCATATTCAATTAAGAAGTAGTGATTGTGATGGCCGTCGCGCGGAATCTGTTCACCTACAGCACATAATTCTTCACTCAAGGGTATTTCACAGCCAATGGTGATAACCTTTGTTTTTATATGAATTGTTGCAAAATCTGATTTTTTTATGTTATTCGCTTTCCATGAAATATATAATAATGAGCCTACTGTCGCTTGGTAAGCATTCGGTATTTTTTCACAGACAGCTTTAAAAAGGTCGCGATACGCTTCAACCATATCCGTCTTTTTTTTCGCTAAATATCGTTCTGCCGACAAACTGTCCGGAACCGAAATGGCATTGCTAACCATTGGTGTAAGAATGTCAGATTTTTCTTTATTATCATCTTTTTTTAATTGCCATTTATTGCTTTTTTCGTTCCAGAATACTTCTTGACCATTATGAGTTATCAGTGTAGTTTTTATTTTCTGCATATTTTCCGGTATATGAAGAATGTGCCACTTATTGACATATAAATCTAAAATCTCATCTAAAGATGCTGCACCGCCGTTTTCGTTTATAACGGAAATAATATTCGTAATGTTATTCATTCCAAGCTACCTTTTAATCTGTGTTATCGGTATTGTAATCTACAATGCCGAGTCTCATTATTTCTTCAGAAACATCAATAAAAACTTCGTATAGTTCATTATAATCTATGGTGTCTTTCATGGTTTCATAAAAAACTGCAACGCGTTCTTTTTTATTGCCTACAAATTTATGAGCTATGGGATTCATTTTATTGAGATGCCGGTATCGAAATTCTTCAATTCCCATAGTTATTTCACCCGTATCTGGCAGGTAGTAAATTGACAAAACCCACCAATTAATGTGCGGTGTTTTTGTTGCTGCCCCTTGCCCGTATTGTGTATAAAAATTAGCACCGTCAAAATAACAATTATCTAGGTATTTTGACTTCTTTCCGCCATTTGATTTTTTGCTTATGGCATTTTCATCTGCCTGACGCATGAAATCCTTAAAAATCAATTCAAATTTTTCGGCAGAAACATTTTTACTTAATTCGCTTGTGTGGCTTTTTAATTGCTTGCCATAATAAGATTTTGACGGTGTATTTTTAGATGGCTTTTCTGTTAACCACTGCTCGGTTTCTTTATCAAAAAATACTTTTTTACCATTATATGAAATCAAGGTAGATTTTATTTTTTGCTTGTTTTCGGCCACAGGCAATATGTGCCACTGCTTGACATATGCGGAAAGAATGTCCTCCAAGGATGCCGCTCCGCCGTATTCATTAATTATACTGACAATATTGTTTATGTTGTTCATTCTTTTTCCTTCGGCGTAATTGAGTAGTAAAAAAGCATTAAGCTTTTTTTAATTGCTCAACAATTAAAAGTGCGTCATCAATGCTGATTTTCTCAAATTTCCGAATAGTTGAACTTCTTCTTTCATAACCGGCAGCCGGCAGTGATTCTTTGTCATAAAGCTTTGTGTAGAACTCATTATAAAGACAAAAATCAACGGTTTCATTTTTCTTTGCATAAACATACCCTATTCTCTTTTGATTACCGATTACAAACAAATCCAAATTTTGTTCGCCAACAGTGCTGTTGCGCTCAAATCTAAAAGATGAGCCCTCTAAAACTTGGTTAAATTTAAAGCAGATGCGACCTAAGAACTCTTCTTTTATGCCACTTTTCGGACCGGAACTGCCGGCACTTGGTACTACCGATTGGGGATCCGGCGTGATAGCTTTTGGCTTGGTTCTCCATAAATCTGTTTCTTTATCATAAAACACTTT
>ONON01000105.1 GCA_900319455.1 uncultured Eubacteriales bacterium | reverse complement strand
CGGGGAATTCGTACTCGTCAAGAGTCTCACGGATTTCCATTTCAACAAGTTCAAGGAGCTCGGGGTCATCAACCTGGTCAACCTTGTTCATGAATACGATAATGTAGGGAACGCCAACCTGACGGGCAAGAAGAAGATGCTCTTTTGTCTGAGCCATGGGGCCGTCGGTAGCAGCGATAACGAGGATGGCACCGTCCATCTGCGCAGCACCGGTAATCATGTTTTTGATGTAGTCGGCGTGGCCGGGGCAGTCAACGTGAGCATAGTGACGGGTTTCAGTCTCGTACTCAACGTGAGCTGTGTTGATTGTGATACCACGTTCTCTCTCTTCGGGAGCCTTATCGATGTTTGCATAGTCAACATACTGTGCGCCGCCCTTCATAGCAAGGGTCTTTGTAATAGCAGCTGTAAGAGTGGTTTTGCCGTGGTCAACATGGCCGATTGTGCCGATGTTAACATGGGGTTTGGATCGGTTAAAATGTTCTTTTGCCATTTGAATTTTCCTCCATAATTATTGTTTTGATTAACTCCATGCTCGCGCATGACAATATTTTAACAAGATATTGCATATATTTCAAGTGTTTTTTGAAATATATGGTATTTAATCGAATTTTTTGCGGTCGCCGACAATCTTTTCTGAGATTGAGGCGGGAACCTGTGTGTAACAGCTGGGCTCCATAACATACTGACCCCTGCCCTGCGTTTTTGAGCGCAGCGTTGTGGCGTAGCCGAACATATTTGAAAGCGGAACAGCCGCTTCTATCTGAACCGCGCCCTGCATCATCTCGGTGCCCTGCACCTGACCGCGGCGCGAGTTGAGATCGCCTATTACATCACCCATATATTCATCCGGAACAATTACCGTTGTTTTCATTATGGGTTCCATAAGCACGGGTTCTGCTTTTTTCATAGCGTCTTTGAGAGCCATTGATGCGGCAATCTTGAACGCCATTTCGGAAGAGTCAACCTCGTGGTATGAGCCGTCATTGAGTGTTACTTTAATGTCAACAACATTGAAGCCCGCAAGCACGCCGGAGAGCATTGCGCCCTTGAAGCCTGCTTCTATTGCGGGGAAGTATTCCTTGGGAATTGCTCCGCCGACAATATTGTTAACAAATTCAAAGCCTTTTTCGGGGTTGGGTTCAATGGAAATTTTAACATGACCGTACTGACCCTTACCGCCTGACTGGCGGGCATATTTGGTGTCGGATTCGGCAGTGCGCGTGATTGTTTCACGGTAAGCTACCTGCGGACGGCCTACATTTGCCTCAACATGAAATTCACGAAGCATTCTGTCAACGATTATTTCAAGGTGAAGCTCGCCCATACCGGCGATAATTGTCTGCCCTGTTTCCTCATCCGTATAGAATTTGAAAGTCGGGTCTTCTTCGGCAAGTTTAAGAAGAGCTATGTTCATCTTTTCCTGACCGGCTTTTGTCTTGGGTTCTATAGCTACTCTGATAACCGGTTCCGGGAATTCCATTGATTCAAGAATAATCGGATGTCTCTGATCGCACAAGGTGTCACCTGTTGTGGTGTTTTTTACACCTACTGTTGCCGCGATGTCGCCCGCGTAGCAACAGTCAATATCTTCCCTGTGGTTTGAGTGCATCTGAAGTATTCTGCCCAAACGCTCGTTTGAGTTTTTGGTTGAGTTATAAACGGTGCTGCCTGCCTCGACTTTGCCCGAATAAACCCTGAAGAAGCAGAGTTTGCCGACAAAGGGGTCGGTTGCTATCTTGAACGCGAGAGCCGAAAACGGCTGATCGTCGGAAGATTCGCGCACTTCGTCTTTATCTGTTTTCGGGTTAGTTCCTGTTATGGCGGGAACATCCGTGGGTGCGGGCATATAATCCACTATGGCGTCAAGCAGAAGCTGAACGCCCTTGTTGCGGTATGATGTTCCGCAACATACGGGAACCATATGGTTGGCTATTGTCGCTTTCCTTATACAGCTCTTGATTTCATCCTTTGTGAGTTCTTCACCCTCAAGGTATTTTTCAAGAAGCTCGTCATTCTGCTCGGCAACATGCTCCACCATCTCGTCATGGTACTGCTGAGCGAGTTCTTTCATATCATCCGGAATCTCTTCTCTGCGCACATCAAGACCGAGGTCGTCATAGTAAATATCAGCCTGCATTTCGACTAAGTCGATTATGCCCCTGAAACTGTCCTCTGCGCCTATGGGCAGCTGAATGGGAACGGCGTTGCATTTAAGGCGTTCTTTCATCATACTGATAACACGGAAAAAGTCGGCGCCCATAATATCCATTTTATTAACATAGACCATTCTGGGAACCTTGTATTTATCCGCCTGACGCCAGACCGTTTCACTCTGGGGTTCAACACCGCCCTTTGCGCAAAGAACCGTGACCGAGCCGTCAAGCACTCTGAGCGAGCGCTCAACCTCCACGGTGAAGTCAACGTGACCGGGGGTGTCAATGATGTTTATACGGTGGTCTTTCCAAAAACAGGTTGTCGCAGCAGAGGTGATTGTGATGCCTCTCTCCTGCTCCTGTTCCATCCAGTCCATCGTCGCGGCACCGTCGTGAACCTCTCCCAGTTTGTGAGTTTTGCCGGTGTAGAAAAGGATTCTTTCGGTGGTCGTTGTTTTGCCCGCGTCAATGTGAGCCATTATTCCGATGTTTCTGGTTTTTTCAAGCGTTACCTGTCTTGGCATATTCCCTCCGTACTGAAATAAAAAAGAATAATCTTAAAATCAGATTACCATCTGAAATGAGCAAACGCCTTGTTGGCCTCTGCCATTTTGTGGGTATCTTCGCGTTTTTTGAACGCCGAACCTGTTTCGTTGACAGCGTCCATAATTTCGTTGGCAAGTCTTTCCTTCATTGTTCTTTCGGAACGCTGACGGGAATAAAGCGTTATCCAACGAAGACCGAGTGTCTGCCTTCTTTCGGGACGGACCTCGATGGGTACCTGATATGTGGCACCGCCTACACGGCGAGCTTTAACCTCAAGCACGGGCATTACGTTTTCCATAGCTGCCTCAAAGACCTCAAGGGGCTCTTTGCCGGTTTTTTCTTTGATAATGTCAAAAGCGTCGTAAACGATCTTCTGAGCTACACCCTTTTTGCCGTCATACATAACATTGTTGATAAGACGGGTGACAAGAGTTGAGTTGTAAAGCGGATCAGGCAAAACTTCGCGTTTTGCTATATTGCCTCTTCTTGGCACTTCGCTTCCCTCCTTCATAGTAATGATATCATAGGTACTCGAGTGACAAAATTCCCCGTGGCGCCAATGCAAGACAATATATAATGTAATATATATATATCTTTAACATTGGTGAAAGATTCTTTCAGCCGTAAAGAAGATTTGTCGTTTTTGCGGGATTATTTCTTCGCTGCCTTGGGTCGTTTCTGACCATACTTGGAGCGGGCCTGCATTCTTCCGGAAACACCCTGAGTATCAAGAGTGCCGCGGATAATGTGGTAACGCACACCGGGAAGGTCCTTGACACGACCGCCGCGGATGAGAACTACCGAGTGCTCCTGCAGGTTGTGGCCGACGCCGGGGATGTAAGCCGAAACTTCCATGCCGTTTGTAAGACGGACTCTTGCAATTTTACGAAGAGCCGAGTTGGGCTTTTTGGGTGTTGCGGTTTTAACTGCCGTGCAAACGCCGCGCTTCTGGGGTGAGTTTGTATCTGTTACGATATTTCTCTTTGAGTTGAATCCCTTTAAAAGAGCGGGTGCCTTGGGCTTTTTCTCCTGCATCTGTCTGCCGTTGCGAACAAGCTGATTAAAGGTTGGCAATCAATTTCTCTCCTTTCGTAATAATTTTATATGCATCGGAGAGCGCCGCCCTGAAGGGCGGAGTCTCCGTTACACACTACAATTTGGTATTTTATCATAATTGACTTCGATTTGTCAACGATTTTTACAAATCTTAAGTCAGACTTTCGGCTATATTGCCGAAAATACCTTTTGTGGGATAAATTTCAACGTTATTGTAGCACTTCATACCTGTTCCCGAGGGAAGGAGTTTACCGATAATAACGTTTTCTTTAAGACCGAGCAGGCTGTCGCTCTTGCCCTTGATGGCGGCATCGGTAAGAACTCTTGTTGTTTCCTGGAAGGACGCTGCCGACAGGAACGAGTCTGTTGCGAGTGACGCCTTTGTGATACCCATAAGGGTGGGCTCGCACACAACATAGTTGGGCTCGGTGCCTTTTGCCTCCGCCTCTTTGCGGATTCTTTCATTTTCAAGGCGGAGTTCGCTCTTTTCAATGACGAAGCCGGGAAGAAGGTTGGAGTCGCCGGGCTCGATGACTTTGACCTTTCTCATCATCTGGCGGACAATAACTTCGATGTGCTTGTCGTTGATATCAACGCCCTG
>ONON01000100.1 GCA_900319455.1 uncultured Eubacteriales bacterium | reverse complement strand
ACATCGTGGCGGGGATGCCGAGCCTTTCAATGCCCGCCGTGCCGTAACCGCCGTCGCAGACGAGCAAAGCCATTTCGTCGAGCGTCATCTGGTCAAGAAAAGCGTCCCACAGGCTTTCATCCTCATAAACATCGCGCAGGGTGATGGTCTTGTTATGCTTTACACCTGTTTTCGGGGCGTTACCTGTTTTTACGGGCTCGGGCAAAGCGTCGGCGTTTTTAACCGCTTGTGTCTGAGTTTTCTCTTCTTTTACGGGAAATGTCGCACCAATATCGGAGCGTGAAAGAACGGTGAAACCGTTGTAGCAGTCATCAAAAAGGTTTTTTATCTCGCTGCCGGTTTTGCTGTCTTTTTTAATTATCTTGTCTTCACCGACGCTGTATGTGAATTCCTCAACGGGCTCGTTCGCGTTTTGTGCAAAAATGATTTTATAATCGCCCGCTTCAAGAACCCATGCTTCATTGTCTTTCCTGTCATAAGATGCCATATCATCTGTTGCGAATGAAATTTCAACGCTTTGAGATTCGCCGGGTGCGAGAAGTCCGGTTTTGGCGAACCCTCCCAGACATACGGCGCTTTTTTCAATTCCGCCTTCATTATACGGAGCGGAATAATATACCTGCACTGTCTCTTTGCCCGCGCATTCTCCTGTGTTGGTGACTTTTACACTGAGTTTTATGCTGCTTTCGTCAAACGAGGTTGAAGCAACTTCCTTTTCAAAGGTCGTGTATGAAAGACCGTAGCCGAACGGGAACTGTACTTTATCTTTCGCGAATGTTTCAAAATAGCGGTAGCCCACATAAATGCCTTCGCGGTATTCAACATAGTGCTTGCCGGATGCGTCGGCATAGGTGAAACTGCCGAAGCATTTGTCTGACGCGTGGTCTTCGGGATTGTAAGCGATTGTGTCGGCGAGCCTGCCGGAGGGGTTAACCTTGCCGTTAAGCATTCGCGCAACGGAAATAAACCCGAATTCCCCGGGAATCCATACTATTGCCGCCGCCCTGATGTTATCATATTTTTCAAGCCAGTCCATTTGCATAACATTGCCGATGTTAAACAGAATAATAACATCGGCAAAACTGCCTGTCACAAGTTCCACCAGTGCTTTTTCCTCATCGCTGAGTTTAAGAGTGCCCGCACCGAGGTCAGACCCTTCCGCACTTGTGCGGCTTATCATTATCAGCGCAGTGCCCGAATAATCAACCGCGTTTTTCATTATGCCGGCAGTAAGTTTGCTTACAGGCATTTCTTTGAGCGAATTGATTGAAAGCGCCACCTGCAGAAGGTTGTTAATAACGGTGTTGTCGGTTTTGGGCATCTTGTTTGCGCCTATGTTTTTTTCATAAAGACTGCGCAACTCTTTGTTGTATTCAATGCCCTCTTCATCAAGGGCGTCATAAAATGTTACGGGGTCGTCGGAGGTTATTGCGCCCGAGCCCGCTCCGCCCATAAAGGGATAAACAGAACCCGTGCCGAAAATGTTGAGCTTTCTGCCGTTTAATGGCAAAAAACCGCCGTCGTTTTTCAACAGAACAATTCCTTCCGCTTCCGCGTCAACCGCGGCTTTTTTTGAAAATTCAACAACATTTTTGTCAACTCTGCCGCTGAGCGCGAGAGTTGAAACACCGGCGGAGCAAAAAAGCAAAACGGTAATCAACAAAACCGAAATTGTTTTTTTCATACTCTGTCACCGCCTATGATTATTTTTTTGGAAAGCTCGGAGCAGTATTCCGCCATATCTTCGGGGGATTCTTTCATTCCTCTTTTATACCATTCTATAATTATTTTTTTCAGTGCCGCTTCCGTGGCGAGGTAGTTGTAAACATCGAATTTACCTTTTGCGGGCATAACGCTGTCAAGAACGGTGGCGCCGCCGAGAATCTCATAAACCACCTGCCTTGAGCCGAAAAGGAGCTTTGCCCTTTCGGGGTTTTGCTTAATGGCATTGAAAACATCGAGCAAAAGAGTTCTTCCGTCGCCGTCATATCTTTCGCCCGAGAAAAAGCTGTTGAGTTCGGAAATTACATTTTTACCGAATTCTTTAACAACATCTTCTTTGTTCTCAAAATTGCTGTAAAACGCCGTTCGCGAAACGCCCGCTTTTTTGGCAATGTCGGTAACCGTGATTTTATCATAGGGCTTTTCGGCAAACAGCAGAACAAGGGCGGTAACAATACTCTCCCTTGTCAGTTTTTTTGACTGTTCGTTTGAGAGCTTGAAAAGCTCGGCGTTTGACAGTTTTCTGACAGGCTCCATTTTGTTCATCCTTTCAAGTGAGGTTACAAATGTAATGTCAGATTTATTATATATTTGAATTTCGGAATTGTCAATAAAAAACTCCGCCTGCGTTTCACATAAGTCAGACGGAGCGGATATTAAAGAGTGCCTGAAATGAAAACCGCCGCGACGCTGACGATTATCAGCAGGGTCAGAACGGCAATTACTTTGAGGTGCTTTTTCCTCTGCGTGTGGATGGTGGCGATAAATTCGCGTATGAACGCGTTAATCCAAAAATATGCCTTTGTGGGGCTTCCCAATCCCTCGGCGGTTAAAAATTTCTTTGACATTTTTCCCGACGCTCTATTCAAGTTCAATTTCGAGGTACGCAACCTGTTTTCTTTTGTGAGTGTATGTCGCGTAAAGCTTGTTGCCCGCCGCCGCGATGAACGGGTATGAAAACTCGCCGAAGCCGGGCTCCGGGTTGAATATTTCGGTAAAGTGCCTGCCGTTGTCGGTTGAAACGCTCAGAACAAGCGGGTGCCTTATACCCCAGTTTACATCAACGGGATTATAAATAAGCCACAGTCTGCCGTAACAGTCTTTAACGCAGTCGATTCCGCTGTTGTTGTTAGGCAGCCTTGTGCGGTACGGCTTGCACCAGGTTGCCCCGTAATCGGAAGAATCACTGCGGTAGATTGCGCCGGAGTCGGAACGCATAAAGCAGTGAACATTGCCGTTTTCACTCTCCCACAAAGCGGGCTGAATGAGCCACACACGCCTGCCTTTGTATTTGGGAACCGGCATAAGGTCACAGGCGTCCCATGTCAGTCCGTCATCGGATGAGCGGTCGATAAAGCAGCGGGCAAACCCTTTTTCGGTTGAGGCGGGGGCGAGAAGAACGCCGTTTGAAAGCTTTAAGCAGTTGTTCTTGACGGGCCCTCTGCCGCCCGATTTGTCGCCCTCAACAAGCACAGCCGGAGCGCTCCATGAATTTCCGCCGTCTTTGCTGATTACATATTTAGTTATCCAGTCCTCAATTTCATTACCGTATTTGTAATAGAGTATTATTTCGCCGTTTTCACGCCTGTAAAGCACGGGATTCCAATTCGGCACACTGTCGCTGTCGCTTACAAAAACGGGCTTGCTCCAAACACCTTTTGCACTTCTGATTGAAACATATATTTCAACATCCGGGCTCTTTTCGCGCCTGCCGCCGAACCAGGCGGCAATAACTCTGCCGTCATCCAGCGGCAGAACGGTTGAGGCGTGGCAGGCGGGTGTGACGCTGTCTTTTTCAAATATGAATTCTTTTTTTATGCTTTTAATCATAACTGCCTCCGGTAAACTCTTTTATCCATAATACCACAGAATATTATATATTATCAACACTAAAAAGAAAAAGGCGGCAATGTGCTGCCGCAATATAAAAATATTATGTGACATCTGAAATCCGGACGCTACATCCGCACCCCAAAATGAAACAAAGACCAAACTCCAAAGAACGCAAGAATGCGTGCGCCGTAAATGTTGAACGAATTATAATTTGTATAAATCAACAACAGCAGGGAGAAATCCCTGCTTCATTGCTGTCTTGCACAGTTTATTTTAATGTTACTTAGTTTATATTTGTTCATCCCCAAAATTATGATAATCGGAAACTGCACTTTAATGTTATCTTAATTTTTAGCATTTGTCAGGGAATGTGGTGTTCTGCAAAACTGAAAATGAATTTTATTATCACTCTCTTGTTTTACTGTAATTGCTTTTTTGAATTGCCAAATTATGCTCTTCAAGAACTAATTGCTCTCTTTTTCCTTTATACTCTTTTATTAACTGGTTATTGCTTTTGTTTTTTTTGAGAACAGAAACCAATCCAATAATAGTAAATACCGACAAAATGCTTGGCGCGACTCTAAAGAAACCCTCTCCTTTTTCGGCTGTTGCAAATAATAGTATTTCAAAAAGCAACAATATTAATAAGGCGGCCGCAATAATAAACAAAACAATGTTAATTATTGTATGATTAGTATATAATTTTCTATTATCTTCAAGATACATTTTTATATTCTCAATCTTTTTTTCTTGGTCGATGATATAGTTTTTTTGCTTTTCATCTTTGCTTTTTTGATTTAGTGTCTCACCATCTAAAGTGTCAAGAACTGATGCCTCAAGCAGGAGCAACTCCTCGAGTTCATCCGCTTTGGCAAATTTTTTTGCTTTTTGGAAATCATCATAATTATCTAGCGGCTTTGTTGCGTTCTTTGTCAGTGATTCAATGCTTTCAATTTT
>ONON01000037.1 GCA_900319455.1 uncultured Eubacteriales bacterium | reverse complement strand
TGTAATCATAATAAACCTTAACTCCAACCGCGGTGTGTGTGTCACAAAGATAATTTTGTTCTTTAAAAAGTTTTCCGATTGCCGCTTTTGTTTCATCATCATCACAGCAACCTGCTGCAAAAGAAGATTGTATAAAAGCAAATGTCTTTTCATCAACTGTATATCTGCCTGATTCGGAAAGCTGTTTCATCCATTCATTAACTTTTACACTGCCTGCGGCAGTGTAAAGCAATCTTTCAAGATTTGATGAAATCAAAATATCCATAGATGGGGAAATTGTTGTGTAAAAATCACGGTTGCGGTCATAAGTGCCTGTTGAGAGAAAATCAGTAAGCACAGAATTTTTATTTGACGCGCAGATAAGTTTATTCACCGGAACGCCCATTTCTTTTGCGTAAAACGCAGCGAGAATATTGCCGAAATTACCTGTCGGAACCACAAAATTGACTTTATCGCCCAACTTTACTTTGCCTTTTATCACCATATCGCAATATGCGGAAATGTAATAGACTACCTGCGGAACAAGTCTGCCCCAGTTAATGGAATTTGCCGATGAAAAAGCCATTGAGTTTTCAGAAAGCTTTTCGCTGACCGCCCTGTCTGTAAAAATCTTTTTGACTCCGTTTTGGGCATCATCAAAATTGCCTTCTATTGCACAAACATTAACATTTTTGCCTTCCTGTGTGCACATCTGCAGTTTTTGCATAGGGCTGACGCCGTCGTTAGGGTAAAACACAAGAATTCTTGTGTTTTCAACATCTTTAAACCCTTCAAGTGCCGCTTTGCCCGTATCACCGGAGGTTGCAACAAGAATAACTATCTCCGTTCCTTTTGCAGTCTTTCCTGCCGATACAGTCATCAGTCTGGGAAGAATCTGAAGCGCCATATCTTTGAAAGCGCAGGTAGGTCCTTTCCAAAGTTCAAGTATGTTAATGCCGTCTTCAAGGCATACAACAGGTGCAACGGCAGGGTCTGAAAAGCTCCCGGTACCGTACGCTCCTTTAACACAATTCTCAATTTCTTCATCTGTAAAATCAGTCAGGAACATTGAAAGAATGCTTTCAGCTCTGCCAATATAATCCATTTTAGAAAGCGTATCAATATCGGCAAGCGTTAATTCAGGAAGAGTTTCAGGCACAAAAAGGCCGCCCTCTTCGGAAATTCCTTTTGTGATTGCCTGAGAGGAAGATACTTTTACCGAGTTTGCTCTTGTACTGATATAATTCATAATGACAGTCCTTTATAATAAAATAACTAATTCAGTATATCACTGTATTTCTTTTTTGTAAAACAAATTATTTTTCTGCGGAGAAAGCGTTTTCAATATAATTCAGCGAAACAAGTTCATAATCATTATTGAGATAAACCTCCGAAACATCGAATCGAATATTCAAGTCTGTCATCCCTGATGCTTTGATGAACATCTGAGCGGTTTTTTCAAGACGGTCCCTTTTATTTTTGTCAACAGCCTCCATTGGTCTGAGAGCTGTTGTTTCGTTACGGGTTTTCACCTCAACTATAAACATTCTTTTGCCTTTTGATGCTATAATATCCGCCTCACCGAAACGGCATTTGAAATTTGAGCCGATTATATCGCATCCGTTGTCGCGCAGATAACGCGCTGTGTATATTTCGCCCCACAGACCTGTTTTATTGCGTATCATATTACCACTTCATCGTTTTAAGAAAACTCGGTCTGTGATACTCGGAAACACCGAATTCCCTGATTTTTTCATAATGCAGTTTTGTGCCGTAACCTTTATGTTTCGCAAAACAATACTGCGGAACTTTTTTATCTAATTCAAGCATATATCTGTCTCTGCTGACTTTTGCAAGAATTGAAGCCGCGGAAATACTCGCGCTTTTGGAGTCTCCTTTGACAATTGTGCGCACATCACATTCAAGCGAAGGCGCCCTGTTACCGTCAACAAGTGCTAAATCCGGCCTGTTTTTTAAACCGTCAACAGCTCTTCGCATAGCAATAAATGTAGCGTTGAGAATATTAAATTTTTCAATTTCATCAACATTCGCACTTGCTACACAGTATGCAACAGCTTTTTCGATTATTACATCAAACAGTGCTTCTCTCTTTTTTTCACTTATTTTTTTTGAATCATCAAGTCCTTCAATTGCACATTCAGGCGGCAGTATTACGGCAGCGGCATATACCGGACCGGCGAGCGGCCCCCTGCCCGCTTCGTCAACACCGCAAATAACAGAATAACCATCAGCAAATGCCTGTTTTTCATACTCAAAACAACTCATATTTACCTCTTGCTGCTATTTCAGAAACTGTTCATCTATAACTTCGGAAACAGTTTCAACCAAATAATCATAACTGAAATTCGGCGCGTAATTCTTTATGCCGTGGTTTGCGGCAAGTTCAGGCGTATAATCGTCAAGGCAGTAAACACGGATATTTCCCATTCCATATGTATAATGAGTAACCGTCCCTCTGAACCTGACATTTTCAATGTTAATCGCGCCGGTACTGTTATTTTTTACAACGGTAAAATTGAGCATTCCGCCGAGCATGGTTGCCTGCTTGCGCTGCGCTGAAATAAAATTACCGAGAGAATAGGCGCAAAGCATTGTGTGATTGCCGTCGGTGGAAGTAATATATTCAACAGGCTGAATAACATGAGGATGATTGCCTATTACAACATCAGCCCCCCAGTCACATAATTTTTGCGCCATTTGTTTTTCAGACGCAGTTGGTTCATGGGTGTATTCTTCGCCCCAGTGCGCATTTACAACTACCACATCCGCCATTTGCTTTGCCTGATGGATTTTGGATTCCAGCAAAGCTTCATCCCTGGCAAGTACGAGCACAACTTCGGAATCTGACGGAAGTTTAAGCCCATTTGTTTGCTCGGTAAAACCGAGGTATGCTATTTTGATACCGTTGACTTCATCCACCGGTATTTTAAAATCATCATCATTAAGGTACGCCCCGGTTGTTATAACGCCCTTTTCTTTCCAGTAATTAATTGCGGAAATAAGACCGCTCTCTCCTTTATCAAGCGAATGATTGGTCGCAATATTGAAAACATCAAAACCGATATCAATCATTTCCTGACCGAGTTCCGGCGGAGAGTTGAACATAGGATAACTTGAAACCTGATGTTCGGTTGAAATAATTGTTTCCTGATTCAAAACAGCGACATCGGGTTCTTCGATATATTTTTTTATCTCTGCATAATCGTATGAAAAATCATAAGAACCATCGTTTGTTCGAGCCTGCGCCTGTTCATATATTGTGTCGTGAATAAGATTGTCACCAACCGCAACAAAAGTTGCTTTTGAAAGCATCTCTTGCGAGGAAAGTGTTGTTGTAACATTTTTCTCCTCGGTAATGATTTCTCCGCTTTTTGCGGAAACATATTTGTTAACCTTGACAATTCCGAGAGCAATAAAATCAAATACAATTATAACAGCAAGAATTATACCTAATTTTTTTCTCACTTAAATTCTCCTTATTCAAGCGTTATTCTGCCGAGTTTGCCGCCCCTGTATTCATCAAGAAGCATTACGGAGGCTCGCAGTGTATCCGGTTCGCCTTTACTTACCAGCATTCCTCTTTTGCGCGCAATCAATTCGAGCAGTTCGTATGGTTCCAGATCTTCAAAATCCGAGATTTTGTAACGTTGCGCTATTCGCTCTGCATAACTGTCTCGCATAACCTTAAGCAATCTTACCGCAATTTCTTCGGTGTCAAGTATTTCATCTTTAACCGATCCTGTGAAGGCAAGTTTAAATCCGACCTCCGGGTCATCAAATTTCGGCCACAGCACGCCGGGGGTGTCAAGAAGTTCTATGCCCGAGCCGATTGCAAACCATTGGCTTGTTGTTGTTACTCCGGGTCTGTCGGCAACCTTAGCGCGGTATTTGCCCGCCATACGGTTTATAAATGA
>ONON01000099.1 GCA_900319455.1 uncultured Eubacteriales bacterium | reverse complement strand
ACGGCAAAGATGTTGACAGAGCCGTAAACGACATCCTTCTCTGGCTCTTCAATGACAAAATCGGCGAACTCCTCAACTTTGAGGGCGGTCTCGGCCTTACCTACAACGATGTTAACATCACGAGCGTTTCGCTTTACAATATGGTTAACACTGTTATCGAATCCGCTTTGAGCAACATGGTTACTCCTCTTCTCAAAAACGTTCTTCTTGACGCTTTTGATATTGAAACCTCGGCAGAGTACCCCAACGGAACCGAAGATCAGATGAACAACCAGACCCTTACAATGGTTCTCGGCGTTGTTGAAGGCCTTCTCTCCGAAGCGGAAACACAGCCCGACTATTCAAACTGCCGCTACCCCGGCGAAAAGATTGAAACCCTTCTTCGCTGGTTCTTCAATGAAGGCGGTATGAATCAGTACATCGTTATTGACTCCAACGGCATCGCAATTCAGGATGACCTTATCGACCTGCTTCACAAACTTGCCCGTACGGCCATCCCGATGCTCGCAGGTATGGGCTTCGGCTCACTTCCCAAAGAGATGATTCACACCGATGAGCTCAACTCGGTTGACCCCGCAACAGGCGAATATGTCATCTCTGACAGCCAGTGCATAGCAATTCTTGTTAATATGCTCCTCTCCAACATTCTTCAGGGTTACTACTGCAACCCCAAAGCGGAATCCGTTGCGGAAATCGGCGCATACGCTCTCGCTTCACTCTGCGCTCGCATTAACCCCGAACTCAACTATATGGAGCAGCTTGAAGCAAACTATGCCGACGGCACATACTACGGCATTGACGGCAACGCCGTTGCTCCTCTTCCCTTTACATCAACCTACACCGTAAACGGCCAGTATAACAACGGCTCAACATGGGTTAACAAATCCACAACCTACACAATCCCCTACGCGGCGGTTGATATGGGCGTTACTGTAGGTGTTTACTTCCTTGACGGTCTTATCACGGCTGATTTCAGCCAGGTTCCCGGCCCGGGCGCAGACGCTACAGTTCGTTTTGAAAAATTTGTTAAGGTTCTTCTTGACTGGGTTGTTGACAAATATCTTCCTATTTTCAAAACAGCATACAGCCTTGACACAAAATATCCCACTTATCAGTATGTTTGGAAAGAGATAGACGAAATCCTCTTCGGTCTTATCCCCACATCATGGCTTCCCGCAACCCTTACCGACCACACAATGGGCAGCGACTACACAGCTCAGGGTCAGAACGGCACAGCCACATTCGAGCTTAAAACAAGCGGCGACCTTATCTGCGGCTGGCTTCTCGGCTCAGTAATGGATGTTGACCTTCAGGAACTTGTTTCACTCTTCCAGAGAAATACAACCTCGGGCGCGGAGCTTAACAACCCCACACTTACGGTTCTTCTCCGCCTTATTGACAGAATCTTCTATGTAGCTCTCGGCAAATACGCAATTCTTCCCAACAACCAGGGCTCAAGAAACGCTTACACAACCAATACTTCACTTAACTCGCTCGGTCAGGGCTCAAACGGCCTTCTTAACGCAACACAGCTCGGCAACCTTGTTTACTGGCTTGTTACGGCAATCGGCGGCGGCTCAAGCTTCAACATCAACGCAAAAGCCGTTCCCCTTCTCAAGACAATTCTTCCCCTTGTTATGGGCGCGGAATACATCAAACCCTACCGCCGCAATATTCTTTCAAACGGTCAGATTATGGTAAATGACCTTCAGTCACTTATCAACACCATCAACGGCCAGGGCTCACAGGTTATTCCTTACGGCAAAGCCGATGTGGATGAAACAACAAGAGGCACCTACTACTATGTTGATGACAACTACAATGTTCAGTCGGTAGTTCTTGACGGCAGCAACTATGACGCCGATAAGACCTATTATTCAGAACAGTATGTTGTCGCTCAGGATATTGACAAATACACAAATTCCGCAACATATAACAACGGCACAGGCGTTTACAAACAGAACTGGAACTACAACACCGTTACTCTCAACGGTTCAAACTTTGAACCCGGCGCAATCTACTGCTCACAGGATTTCGTGGTTGCAACCGTAACAGAGACAACAAACGGCACATATTTCACAGCTCAGAACTCGACCGCAACCGCAACCCTTCCCGAGGATTATGACGCCAACGCAACATATTACACTCATCCCGAAGTTGCTCTCGGCGCGTCCGATGAAGGCACATATTTAAAGAGAACTTACACATATTCTCCCGTAACCCTCAGCGGCACAGCCAGCGGTTCGGCTTATAACCCCAACAAGACTTATTACAAAAAGGTATTCACCGACATCTCCTTCAATTACATGGATGCCTACAACCCCTCAACAGGCAGAATAGCAATGGGCATCTACAGCGGCGTAGGCGCGGTTAACGGTGTCGGCACATACAACACTTCCATCAGCGGTCAGCCCTTCATGGTATTCCGCAACCAGGAAGACTTCCCGGACGCTCTCTTCACATTCAATAACTTCAACGACTTCATTGAAGACGCTCAGTCATTCATCGGCGATTACAAAGACTTCCTTGCCGAGATTAAAGAGGCGGCTGACGACTGGAAAGAGGACGCAACCGACTCAGGGAGCGATGGCATAAAGACCATTTACCCCTATTACAGCGCAAGCGCGAACTATGACGGCCGCTGCGCACAGTACGGTGTTCAGCCCGCTGAGTTCAACCAGCTTCAGGTTATTAAAGATTTCAAGAACCTTTACGGCGCAAACGCGTTTGTTACAAGTGAGAAACCTCTTGAAAATCTTCCTTCCGACAGAAACGCTTCAACAACAAAGCGTCAGTGCGAAATCTACAAACAGTGGAATAAATACGCCAAACAGGTAGTTGCAATGTCCAACAAACTCAACGACTACTATGACGGCATCAACTATTATCTCTCAACCGCAGAGCAGAACAGAAAGAGCTACAGCAACACTGTTGTTTACTCACTGAGATGGGTAGTTGAGAAACTTTGCGCTGAAGCATACAACAACGGCGTAAACGGCTACTATGACGCAACAAACACTCTTGTTCCCACCTACACAAACAAGAGTTGGCAGGAATTCATCGCCGCTTACCAGTGCGCACTTGACCTTCTCAGCCAGGTACAGCTTAACCAGGCAAGCGCAAGAACAACCCAGTCCATGGTTACCGCGGTTCGCTCAGGCCTTATCAAAGCGTTCTACGGCCTTACCAAAGCAGGCGACCTTGCTGACAAGATGCAGCTTTACACAGCAATTGTTCTTGCAAGAAGAACTCTTGCCGACGAATCACTTGAAGCTACTTACACAGCCGCTTCAATCAGCACACTTCGCACGGTTCTTGACAACGCTGTTGCTCTCTTCGATATCAATCCTCTTGAAATAGATGAACAGCCCACAGTCGATAACCAGACGGCAAGACTTAACGCAGCTATCAACGGCCTTGTTTATCTCGTAGCTCCCAGCCTTGATGTTGATGAAAACTATGATGGCGATCTTGATATTCCGTCAGATCAGAGCTATGTTTCAAACAACATCAAATACGGCTTCATCTATGGTATTTCCGAAGGCCTCGGCCTTGTGCTTGACACAAATATGTTCAACATCAACGGCATTAACGCCGACCTTGTCAGAGTTATGACTCAGACCTACGGTAACGGCACAGGCTCCTACATTCAGGCTAAAGACAATGCCGGCAGCACGAAGTTCATTTACTACGCCATCCTCTTCGGCGATGTAAACGGCGACGCGCGTATTGACAGCACCGACAAATCCTACATTCAGGCTTACACAATCGGCGCTGCAAACACAAGCCTTCTTGATGCAAGCGAAAACGGCGGCGCTTATCTTAAAGCGGCAGACGTTGACGGCGACGGTAATGTAACAGCTTCCGACGCGGCAGGTATCAGCCAGGTAGTAAACTATCAGGCAACAATCAGCCAGGCATCAGACCTTACCGGTTCAAGAATTATTCCCGTAGCATAAACCGAATAAACACACAAAGCCCTCCCGGTCAAACGGGAGGGCTTGTTTATGCAGTATGTTCATACAAAGGTTTAATGTTGGTTATGCGTATGTCAGGGGAGTTAGCCGAAAATCATTATTCAAGGACACAAAACACATTGAAAAACGGCTTTGTTATATATATAACGGTATAATATGAAAAAACACGGTTAAGCAGTTGAGAACATAAACAATCGGCGTGATTTGACATCACGCCGATTGTGCTTTTATTATTCGGATTATAAATATTTGGCGGTTTTACTCAACTGTAATCTGCCATTACGGATTGAGCGTTTTTAATCGGCTTAACCTAACGCCGAAACGAATTGACGAAATACATTTATCAAAATCCGTACAATATTTGCGAAAAATTTGAACCAACTTAGAATTGAACTGAAATCAAAGTCAAATCCGCCGGGGTCAAAGCCGCCGCCTTCACTGTTTTTAACCGTAAGATTCAGCCTTACAGCCGCGTGATCGGAGGCTAAGTAACCGTCGCTGCCGTTTACCGTTCTTATATTGTAGGTCTGGCAGTCAACGCCGTCTGAAACAAGCACAAAGTCAATTGTTCTGCCGTTGAGTGTTGTGAGATTGCCCCAGTCATTGAAGGTGGTTGCGGTTGATGTGTTGCGTGAAAGGTATTTTGCGTCGCTTGTTGAGGTTACATCAAGAAGCTTTCTGTAAAGGGGAGAGCCCTCATTAATGTTGAAATCTCCGCTTATTATATAAGGAATTGAAGCGGCCTGTGAGCTGTATTTTCTCTGCAATGTAGAAACAGTGCTTTTCACCATTGAGCCGAGGCGTACGGTTTCTTTGTATCTGTTATTGAAAACGGTGCTCGAATCATTTGCCGAAAGGTGCGTGTTGAAAAGGCAGAATAATGTGCCGTCGGAGTTGTTTTTAAGAAGCACCCAGTTGCAGATTTTATTGCCGATTGAAGGGCTTTCATCAAGCAGCCAGAAATGGCCTTCCTCAAGCTTTGTGTAAATTTTTGTGCTGTAAAAAACGGGGTTGTAAGAGTCTGTTTTTCTTTCGTGAGCGGCGCCGTCGGTCAGACCGTAGCAACTGGTGTTGCCGCTTAGCTCATATCCCTGGCTGAGAATTGTTGAATTAATATCTTTCCACCAGGCCGCGTCAATTTCGGATAAACAGATAATATCGGCCACCGCTTTGCCGAGCCACTCAAGCACTCTTTTTTCACGCTTGGCAACGCTGTAATCGCTTGAAGAGCCGTTAGCGGGAGAAGTGCCGTTTATGGAGTAGCACACATTGAGCGAGGCGATGCTCACGGGCGTTCCCGTAGCGGCGGGGCGTGAATCGCTGTTTGGAAGCTGGTTGTAATTTATTCTGCCGGGAGTGGGTCCGGCAATGCCGATTATATTGAGCTTTGAAGAAATGTATTCGGTTTGAAGGGCGTAGCCGTCCTGCGAATAGACGGAGGGTGAATAAGAAACGGTCGCGAGAGTCTGCGAAGGTGTCGCTATTCTCAAAGCCCCGTTTGACCCGCTGTTTGGCAGGCTTGTCGCGTTGCTGAGCCAGGAGCTTTGTTTGCTTTGCGCCGCAACCGCGAGCACTCTGTTTTTCTCACCTATTGATGTTCCGTAATAAGCATTGAACGCGTTCCAATAGGAGCGAAGCTCGCCGGAGGATGAATATCCGAGACCGAGTGAGGGGGTGTCAATCGTGTAAACACCGATAACCCATATTTCGCCCGGAGTTATGGATTTTGAGTTGCCGTTTTCAAAAACGAAGGCGTTTTTATACCAGCTTGAACCGGAAGTACCCTCTTTGCAATAGTAAAGAGCCGCGTCAGAAAGGTCAATTGCCGAGGAGCCGACATTTTTGATTTCAACAAATTCAAAATAATCGTTGCTGTCAATCACTTTTGAGTTCTCTGTTTCATAATTGGGGTTAAAGCAGATTTCAGAAACAAAAAGCCCGTTTACATTCTGCGCCGCACCGGCGTTTGAAGCGAAAACCGCCGCAACGGAACAAGCGGTCAGCAGTGCGAGAGCGCAGGCAAGCAGTTTTTTAAGATTTTTCATTTTTATGTTCCTCACTTGTTTTTTGAAATTTAATTATAACACCTTTCTGAAGAATAAACAACGGTTAGCGTATAAAATTAGTGTTTTTTTAACTTTTCTGACTTTAAAATGTCAAATATTGCCAAAAATAAATAAATATAGTAAAATATATAAATCATAAATAATTGTGCAATTGAATTGAAGGTGACGGTAAAAACAATGTTCCCGAAACAACTTGAAAACATTTTGCTTAAAGTTCAGAAGCCCGGCAGATACACAGGCGGAGAACTCAACAGTGTAATAAAAGATAAAGAAAAAGTTGATATTCGCTTCGCGTTCTGCTTCCCCGACACTTACGAAATCGGAATGTCGCATCTCGGCATGAAAATTCTTTACTCCCTCATAAATGAGCGTGAAGACGCTTGGTGTGAGCGTGTTTTTGCGCCTGCCTCCGATATGGAGGAGCAGATGCGCTCTTTGAATGTTCCGCTTTATGCTCTTGAAAGCGGAGACGCGATAAAAGATTTTGATTTTGTGGCTTTTACAATGATGTATGAGCTTTGCTACACGAACATTCTCAATATGCTCTCTCTCGCGGGAATTCCTCTTCATTCATCGGAGCGTGACAGCCTTTCGCCGCTTGTTATAGGCGGCGGCGCCTGCGCGTGCAATATTGAGCCTATGGCGGAATTTTTTGACTTTGTTACACTCGGCGACGGTGAGGAGGTTACAAACGAGGTTATTGATCTTTATAAAATACATAAACGGAAAGGCTCCTCAAAAAAAGATTTTTTAAAAGAAGCGGCGAAAATACCCGGCGTCTATGTTCCTTCACTGTATGATATTGAGTATAACGGGGACGGAACCGTTAAGGCAATTGTTCCAAAAGACGGCGCGCCCGAAAAAGTTACAAAAAGAACCGTTAAAAACCTTGAT
The DNA here is from genome assembly GCA_900319455.1 of uncultured Eubacteriales bacterium. GTDB lineage: Bacteria > Bacillota > Clostridia > Oscillospirales > Acutalibacteraceae > CAG-177. Next base: position 14,955 of record ONON01000099.1, on the reverse strand, counting down.
ACCATGTTTGCGCCCTCAAGCTTTGTTGTGCCGTTTGTTGAGGTGGTTCACGACCGCACAACTGTTGAGACCTTCCGCGGATGCATTAGAGGCTGCCGCTTCTGCCAGGCGTGTTTTCTTTATCGCCCTATAAGAGAAAAATCACCGGAGGTTGTCGAAAGGCAGTGCAGAGCGATTTATGAAAGCACGGGCTATGACGAAATATCGCTGTGCTCTCTCTCAACAAGCGATTACACCGGCCTTGAAAAACTGCTGAATTCAATGCTCGACTGGACAATACCTGAAAAGGTCAATGTGGCTCTGCCATCGCTTAGAGCGGATAATTTTCCCGAAGAGCTGATGAAAAAGCTTGCCTCTGTTCGCCGCAGCGGCCTTACATTCGCGCCGGAGGCGGGCACACAGCGCCTGCGTGATGTAATAAACAAAAACATAACCGAAAGGGAAGTGCTTTCAACGGCGTCACTTGCCTTCAAAGGCGGATGGAGCGCGGTGAAACTCTATTTTATGATAGGCTTGCCCACAGAGACGGATGAAGACATTGAAGGCATCGCTAACCTTGCTCAGGCTGTTGTTGATGAATATTACAACAACCCCGACAAGCCGAAGGGCAAGGGGGTTAATGTCTCTGTTTCGGTTGCCACTCTTGTGCCCAAACCGTTCACGCCGTTTCAATGGGAGCCTATGATTACACCGGATGAAACAAAAGAGAAGCAGGCAAAACTTCTCTCTTATATCCGTTCAAGAAAAATCAGCGTTTCAATGCACAATTCAAACACAAGCTTTCTCGAAGGCGTGTTTTCAAGAGGAGACCGCAGGCTCTCCAGGGTGATTGAAACGGCTTGGAAAGCGGGCTGTAAGTTTGACAGCTGGGATGACTCCCTTAAATTTGATGTCTGGATGCAGTGCTTTGAAAAATGCGGCGTTGACCCTTATTTCTATACGGCGAGAAAACGGGAGTATGATGAAATACTGCCGTGGGATCATATGGATTACGGAGTCACAAAGCAGTTTTTTATAAAAGAAAACCAAAAGGCGCACAAAGGCGTTACTACCCCGTGCTGCCGAGAAAAATGCGCCGGATGCGGAGCGGCGGCGATAAACGGAGGTGAGTGCAGTGAGATCCGTAAGAGTGTGGTTTAAAAAGACCGGCACGGCAATTTATATTTCTCATCTTGATATGAACCGCTGTTTTTCACGCGCTGTTGTAAGGGCGAAAATTCCGCTGTGGTACACAGAGGGTTTTAACCCTAAACCTTATTTGAATTTTCTCTGCCCTCTGCCTTTGGGCCAGGAGGGCATAAATGAGCCTCTCGATATACGAATTGAAGGTGAAATATCAAATGATGAGGTTAAAAGCGCCCTTTGTGCCGTAATGCCTCAGGGCATTGAAATAAATCGCGTTACCGACCCGGTTATGAAAACGGCGCAGATAACATCGGCGCAATATAAAATCAACCTTGTTTTCGGCAGTGAGGGCACCGCGAATGAATTTTGCGTCTCGGCGGATGAAATCATAAAATCAGGCAGGCTTACTGCCGAAAAGCGCTCTAAAAAGGGGAATAAAACAGTAAATCTTTGCGAAATGATTAAAGCTTTTGCTGTTAAAGCCGACGGATGCCATGTATTGACGGAAACCGAAACCGCGACGGGCAGTTCGTCCAATCTGAACCCCGATCTTTTGCTCTCAGCTCTTTTTGAGAAAATAGGGCTTGAACCTGTCAGCCGTAACATTTCAAGACTTTGTCTGCTCAATGAGAACGGCACGGAGTTTTGCTGAAAAATCCGCCGTGGGCTTTGCTCACGGCGATTTGCGTTTTGATGTCCTGAAAATGACACACTTGTATTTCAGCCTGTTGACAAAGGTTTTTTCAGATTATAAAATATAAAGAAGAAAAGCACAGCGAACAAAGCGATGCAACACAAGAACAGTAACGGAGGAAACAACTTGCTTAAATTTGTAACGGGGCGCCTGCGCTCAGGCAAAACAACTTTTATTCATAATGAGATAAAAAGTCACATAAACGCGGGTGAAACCGGCATTACTCTTATAGTGCCGGAACAGTTTTCATTCGCGACTGAAAAGTCAATGCTGAAAGAACTCGGCACGGCGCTTTACGCGAATGTTTCGGTGCTCAGTTTTTCGCGCCTGGCAGACACACTTGTAAAGCCCTCGGCGTTTGCTGGCAGAGAGCTTATGAGCGATTCCGCGAAATCGGCGGTTATGGCGCTCGCGCTTGATGCTGTAAAAGATAAACTTCGCCTTTACTCAAAACAGACATTGGATAAAGGTGTAATCGAAGCATTTTTGAAAATCCGCAGTGAAATGGAGCAGAGCGATATTTCGTCTCAGGCAATACGCGAAGCCGCCGATAAAATACAATCCCCGATTTTGCAAAACAAGCTGTATGATGTTGCTCTTGCGTGTGAAAGCTATGACGCTCACAGGGAGCAGAGCTGGTTTGACTCCGCCGATAAATTAAGCCGCCTTTATGACGAGCTTAAAACCAATCACTTTTTCAAGAACAAGCTGGTTTATATTGACGGTTTTCGCGGTTTTACCGCGCTGCAGATGAAAATAATCGGGCAGATGCTCATTGACGCGAAAGCTGTTTATATATCGCTTTGCCTTGACAATCCCGGCACTTCGGCAGATGATGAGCTTTTCGGGCACACAGCCGACACACGCAGGCGGCTTACTGCGCTGGCAAACAGGGTAGGAGCTGTTTCAACAAAAGCGGAAAATGAATCTATGGGCAGCAAATACAACAATTTTCCGCCTGAAATAAAAAGGTTCAATTCGCCGGAACTCGCGGCTTATGAGATGAATATTTTTGATTCCTGCGCGCCCGTTTATGAGGAGGACGCTTCCGCAATCACAGTTTGCATGTCGCCGGATATTTATACGGAGTGCGAACTTGCGGCGAGCTTAATAAAAAAACTGATAAGGGAGAACGGATACCGATGCAGGGATATTGCCGTTGTTGCCCGTGATTCCGATGTTTATGAAATGCCTATGCGTTCGGCTTTGCGCAAGTGCGGTGTGGATATTTTTGAGGATTTTCGCCGGCCAATAGCCGCAACGCCCGTGATAGCCGCCGTTCTTGCCGCCGTAAGTATTGCCGCAGAGGGCTGGCAGACTGAAAATGTTATGCGCTTTTTGAAAACAGGAATGTCCGCTCTTGATGAAAACGGTATAAATACGCTTGAAAACTACACTTATATGTGGCAGATTGAAGGCAGTAAGTGGCTTGAGGAATGGGAATACAATCCTCTGGGATTCGGCGTGCATTTCACCGAGAAAGAAAGTCAGGAGCTTAAAGAGATAAACGGGCTGCGCAAAACCGCGGTTGAACCCTTAAACGCATTTTGCAAAAGAACAGGCAAAGCCTGCAGCGCCCGGGAATACGCGAAGGCGGTTTATGACCTTCTGACAGAACTCGATGTTCCTAAAAAAATCCGCAACTACGCCGAAAAACTCAAGGCTCAGGGCAATATTGCGGATTCTGAAACTCAGGATGAATACTGGAATAAGCTTATGTCGCTGCTGGATTCCTTTGTCGCAGCGGCGGGGCAGCGCGCGCTCAGTGCGAAAGAAGCGCACAGGCTTTTGTCGCTGATGCTCAACCTTGAAACGGTAGGCGTAATACCGGAGGGCATAGATGAGGTAACCTTCGGCAGCGCAGACAGAATAAGGCTCGATTCACCTAAGGTCGTTTATATTCTCGGGGCGAATTACGGCGTTTTTCCCGCGGTTAAGGCGGAAACCGGGCCGTTTACCGAAAAAGACAGGCAGATTCTCAGCGAGAACGGTATTGAACTTGCTTCATTCGGCGAATATAAAATGAAAGAGGAGCGGATGATAGCTTACAGCGCATTTTGCGCGGCGCGTGAAAAGCTTTTTATAAGTTACAAAACAAAAGGTGCCGATGAAAGCAGCGAGCCGTCGGATATTGTTGAAAGAACAAGGGAGCTTTTCCCGAAACATAAAGAAATCAGTTACGATTCCGTTCCCGCGCTTGATTTGATTGAGAGCAAACAGACTGCCTTTGAAGCCCTTGCCAGGCAAATGCCGTATGACAGTGAGCTTTACAGGGCTTTGCGTAAATATTTTGACGGCAAAAAAGAATATTCCGGCAAAACACAGGCTCTTGACCGCGCGCGTTCGGGCAGACATTTTGAAATCGAGAACAAAGAAACGGCAAGGGAGCTGTTCGGAGATAATATGGTTTTAAGCGCATCCAGAATTGAGAGCTATTATAAATGCCCGTTTAAATATTTCTGCCAATACGGTATGGGCGCGAATGTGAAAAAGCGCGCCGAGGTAGATAATTTGCTTAAAGGAACAATAAGTCACTATGTTCTGGAGCATCTTCTTTCAAATTACAAAGGCGACAGCCTCATAAAGCTCACAAAAACCGAACGGCAAAATGAGGTGTCAAAGCTTGTTGAAGATTATCTTAACGGGTATATGGGCGGCAGAAAGAATAAAACCGAACGTTTTTTGCAAAACATCGAAAGGCTCGCCCTGTCGCTCGGAGATGTAGCGGAAAGGATTGTCAGGGAATTTTGCGTAAGTGATTTCAGACCTGTGGAGTTTGAACTCAAAATCGGTTATCCCGATAAAGAGGGCCTGCCCGCTTACACTGTGGATACGCGTGACGGTTGCTCGGTGTCTGTTAAAGGCAGTGTTGACAGAGTTGACACCGCGGTTATAAACGGCGAAAATTGCCTTAGGGTAATTGATTACAAAAATACCGGAAAATCATTTGAGCTCGGCGAAACCGAGTTCGGGATTAATATGCAGATGCTCATATATCTTTTCGCAATATGGCAGAATTCCGGCAATGTTTTCGGCAAAGTAACCCCCGCGGGTGTTATTTATTACAGAAACAGCTCTGTGCCTGTCAAACTTAACCGCGACGCGGATGAAGAAGAAATAGCACAAACAAAAAACACGAAAGCCTCACCGGACGGTTTTGTTCTTAAACGGCGTGATGTTATTTATGCTATGGATAAAGAGAACAAAAAAATATTTATTCCGGCAAAAATAGAGGAGAGCGGTGAAATAAAAGGCAATGTAATCTCACTTAAAGAGCTTGAAAGCCTGAAAAAGCGTGTGGAAAACAAAATAACCGAAATGGCGCGGAACCTTAAAGACGGCAAAATCGACGCCTACCCATACACACGCGGCAATAACAAATCGGTATGCGATTATTGCGACTACAAAGCGGTTTGTTTTCTGGATAAGGATACCGTTAAAAACAAGCCTATAATAAGAGACAAAGAAGTTATTCTCGAAGAACTTGACAGGGAGGCGGAAAACAATGAGTAAGCCCGAGTGGACAGACCAACAGAAAAACGCCATAGAATCAAAAGGGGGCACTCTGCTTGTAAGCGCCGCTGCGGGCTCCGGCAAAACAGCCGTGCTTGTTGAGAGACTTACGCGTATGATTGCCGACAAAGAAAACCCGCGTTCCGTCAACAGTTTTCTTGTTGTAACTTTTACAAACGCGGCTGCCGCGAATATGAAAACCAAAATAGGCAAAAGTCTGTCAAAGGCTATAAAGGAGGATCCCGGTAACGCGTGGCTGCGTTCACAGCTCAATCTTCTGCCGTTTGCCAAAATCAGCACAATAGACAAGTTTTGCATAAACCTTGTGCGCGACAATTTTCACAGCCTCGGCATTTCACCCGATTTCAGAGTTATTGACGCAGGACGCAAAGCCGTTTTGCAAAACGAGGCGCTCACAGAGGTTCTTGACAGATATTCCGCGGAGAGACCGGACGGTTATGAGCGTTTAATTGAGCTTGTGTGCGACGAAAAAGACGACAGCAATGTAGCGGCAGCTGTCAACACCGTTTATAACAAATCGCAGGCTTACCCTTTCCCCGATGAAAGGCTTGATTATTTAATTGATGTTTATAAGACTGATGTTCCTTTTGAAAAAACCGTGTGGGGGAAAGAAATCTATAATTACATATCGAAAGCGCTCCGCCACTCAATATCGCTGATTGAAAAAGCGATGTCGCTCTGCGAACAGAACAGAGGCGTCTATAATGAACCTGAGATGCTTCGCGAAGATTACAATAATTACTGCGACATTCTCAATTCGCTTCCGACGGTGGGTTGGGAAGAACTTTGCAAAAAATATATGAGCGTTAAATTTACCACATGGAAATGCCCGCCGAAAACCTGCCCGGATGCGGGTTATTTAAAAGCTCTGCGCAAAAACGCAAAAGACAGTTTCACAAATCTGGGAAACGCGAAAAAACTAAACCTTTTCAGCGAAAATCAGCAACAGATAGACGAGGATAAAAAAGACATATTGCCTGCCTTGACCTGCCTTGTTTCAATGGTGCGCGATTATGAGAAGGAATACACAAGATTAAAAAGAAAAGAAAACTATGTTGATTTTAACGACACCCTTCACAGCGCCGTAAAACTGCTTTGCGAAAAAGACGAAAACGGTGAAATACTGAAAGACAGCAGCGGGAATCCCGTGGCAAACACGCTCGCAAACGAGCTCGCAAACGGTTTTACCGAAATTCTTGTTGATGAATATCAGGATGTAAATGAAGCGCAGGAAATGCTTTTTAAGCTTGTTTCACACAACTCTGACAATCTGTTTATGGTAGGCGATGTAAAACAGAGCATTTACGGCTTCAGAGAGGCTATGCCTGAACTGTTCCTCAATAAACAGAAAACTTTCGCGAAATATGACGCAAAAACATATCCCGCTACCGTTGTTCTGAGTAAGAACTTCCGTTCTCTCAGCGGAATAACCGAAAATATAAATCATATTTTCTCCCGTGTTATGACTGAGGAAATAGGCGGGCTTGAATATAATGAGGATCACTACCTGTACTATAATGAAAAGGCGGAAATTCCGCGCGAAGAGGCTGACACCCAGCTTCACTTTGTTTGCAGTGAAGGAGATAAAAAAGAAGCTGAGATAGGTTATATTGCCGATTACATTGAACAGAATGTAGGCAAAATGACGGTAAAAGACGAAAAAGGCGGCAGACCTGCCCGGGCAGGTGATTTCGCTGTACTTCTCCGGGTGGTGAATGACGGATATGCCGAAAGGCTTGCGGAGGTGCTCAAAAAACGCAATCTGCCTGCTGTGCTGAACATTAAACATAAGTTTTTTGACGCGCCTGAGGTTGGGTTTATGCTCAGTCTTCTGCGTATAATCTCCAATTCATTTGATGATGTCTCTCTTCTTGCTGTTATGCTGTCACCTGTTTACGGCTTTACGCCCGATGAGCTTGCGCGTATAAAAATTGATTTTAAAAATTCAGCAGGCAAGAGCCGCGGGTTTAAAAATAAAAATCTGTTTTTTGCGGTGCAGAACGCGGCAAATAACGGCGATGAAAAATCAAAGCGTTTTCTGAGTGAAGTCGAACGCTTTCGCAACATTTCCTTTACTGTGGGCGCGGAACAGCTTTTGCATATTCTGCTTGATGAGACCGGATATTTCTCGGTTGTAAGCGTTATGACAGACGCCGCCGCGCGAACGGAAAACCTAAAAATGCTTTGCGACTATGCCGCACAGTACGAATCAGCCGGCAGAGTCGGGCTTTCCGGTTTTCTCAGATACATCGAGCGTGCTCAAAAAACTCGGATTGAGGCGGAATCACAGGAAAAACAGGATGTTGACGCGGTGCGTATAATGACCGTTCACGCAAGCAAAGGCCTTGAATTTCCGGTGTGTATAATCGGTAACTGCAATAAAGATTTTAACATCGAAAGTGCAAAACAGAACATTCAGTTCGCAAGAAACTGCGGCATAGGTATGTATTCGGGCGGCATTGATTTTGTAAGATTTGAAAGCATTCTGCGCACCGCGACAAAATTTGAATGCGCCGACACCGAAAGGGCAGAGGAACTCCGGATTATGTATGTGGCGATGACCAGAGCGAAAGAAAAACTGTTGATTGTTTCATCCTATAATCCGCCGAAGGAAACTGCAAAAAATCCTTCGCCGCAGCAGTTCAAATACATTGACTTTGCGGGCAATGAGAAGCTGTCACCGTACGCGGTGCTGAATGCTCAGTGCAGTATTAATATAATCGCGTCGGCGCTGATTAATCATCCCGATGCCGTTTTGCTTCGCGAGATGCAAAAAAGCAAAATTGACCCCTCTTATATCAGCATAGATTTCAGCAAGAAAACAAAACTGAAAATTGTTGATGTAAAATACGAGGCGCAACCCGCGGAGCGGTTACCCGCACATGAGAACGAGGAAGATCTGACACCCCTTGTCAATGAGATTGCCAAAAGAGCCGAATATATATATCCATATTCCGACCTTGCGGGCAAAGCGGCAAAAAAGGTCGCTTCCGATTTCGCGGCGGCACGCGGGGAAGGGGATTATATCGCAACTGCCGTTCCCGCGTTTCTGGGCAAAGAGAAGCTGACACCCGCGCAAAAGGGCACGGCAACGCATAAGTTTATGCAGTTTTGCTCTTTTAATACGGATGATGTTGAGGGCGAGCTTGCACGCGCCGTTGAAGAAGGGCTTATGTCGCAGATTGAAGCCGACGCTGTGGATAAGGAGAAAATCAAGGCCTTTCTTTCCGGTGAACTTGCGGCAAGGGTAAACAACGCCGCAAATGTTTACCGCGAAAAATGCTTCACCTGCGCCTTTAAAGCCGGCGAGGTTTACCCTGAATTGCGGGGAGAAGAGGCTGAAGAAACGGTTATTGTTGACGGCACGGCCGACCTTGCTTTTGAGGAGAACGGCAAACTTGTTGTTGTTGATTACAAAACAGACAGCAGAGTTACCGAGGATATATTGCGTGAACGTTACAGCGGTCAGCTTGCCGTTTATGCCAAATGTCTGTCCGAATTATTGAATATTGAGGTAAAAGAGACTCTGATTTATTCGTTTTCACTCGGCAAAACCGTTGAAATTGCACAATAGTTTAAAAAAAGTGAAAAAATGCTTGCAATTATTAAAATGTTGTGTTAGAATTCTATCCGCATTATAATCGTATTATATCGAAAGAGGTGACATAAATGAAGGAAGGCATCCATCCCAACTATCAGCAGACTGAAATCCGCTGTGCATGCGGTGAAGTTATTAAAACAGGTTCAACAAAAGAAAATATCCGTGTAGATATTTGCTCAAAGTGCCACCCGTTCTTCACAGGCAAACAGAAACTTGTTGACACAGGCGGGCGCGTTGACCGTTTCAACAAGCGTTTCAATCTCGGCAAATAATTTTAAAAGACGGCGGTGCTATGCACCGCCTTGCTTTTTCAAAAAAGGTTTTCAATCGGGGTGAGGGAGTGCAGTCATACAAAACAATCAGAAAAGAAGCTTCCGCGCAGTTTGTTGAAAAGCATTCGCGCTTTATCGGCTATATAGCTCCCGTAACCTCGGCGGATGAGGCAAACGATTTCATAGCCACAATAAAATCAAAGCACTGGGATGCCACCCATAATGTGCCGGCTTATATTTTGCGTGATGGCAATTTCAAACGCTACTCCGATGACGGCGAGCCGCAGGGCACCGCGGGAGTTCCTGTTTTAAGCGCTCTTGAAAAAGCCGGGCTTACCGACTGCGTTTGCGTTGTTACACGGTATTTCGGCGGCACGCTTCTCGGCACAGGCGGCCTTGTTCGCGCTTATTCACACGCCGCTGCCGTTGCTGTTGAAGCGGGCGGAATTGTTACACGGGCTCTGTGTAAAAAGATGAGAATAAAATGCGATTACGGTTTTTACGGCAGGCTTTCGCCGATGATCATTGAAGCGGGCGGGGTAATAGGAGACACGGCCTTTGAAGACAGTGTTGCCATTGATTTTTTCATTGAATCGTCACTTGCCGAAAAGCTCAACGCCGGAATAGTTGAAGCGAGCAACGGCAGATATTCGGCGGAGATATACGGTGAGGAGTTCGCGGACATTGATTAAAAAATAAAAAACTTTTTCCCGGTTTGCAGGAATCGGGAAATTTTTATCGTATATAATATTGAGCATAAGGTAAAAGGCGGTGAGATTACGGAAAAAACAATCAGAGAAAAAGTGTGCGAGAGAGAGCATAAAATACTGTCGCCGCTTGCGGCTTTTGCGGATGAGACAAGGGGCAGAGAAGCGCCTGAGGAAGAATGTTCAATAAGAACACCGTTCCAGCGTGACCGTGACAGAATAATACACTCAAGTTCTTTCCGCCGTCTTAAGCATAAAACGCAGGTGTTTTTATCTCCGGAGGGCGACTATTACCGCACAAGGCTTACCCATACCCTTGAGGTTGCGCAGATTGCGCGAACAATTGCCTGCGCTCTTCAACTCAATGAAGATCTTACAGAAGCCATCGCGCTGGCGCATGATCTCGGCCATACTCCGTTCGGCCACGCGGGGGAGAGAGCTCTTAATGAGGTGTGTGAAAACGGTTTCGCTCATTACAGGCAGAGCCTGCGCGTTGTTGACAGAATAGAAAAAAGCGGGCAGGGGCTTAATCTCACCTGGGAGGTGCGCAACGGAATAGTAACGCACACCTGCGGAGAAAAGGCGGCAACTCTCGAGGGCAGAACAGTGCGTGTTGCCGACAGAATAGCATACATAAACCACGATATAGATGACGCTCAAAACGCGGGAATTATGTGCGAGTTTGACATTCCGCGCCACCTCAGGGATGAACTCGGGCATTCAAAAAGCGAACGGATAAACACTCTTGTTCTTGATGTTATTAAAAACAGCGGCGGCGATATTGTTATGAGCCCGCGCACACATGAGGCGTTTGAGGAGCTTCACTCATTTATGTTTAAAAAGGTTTACACAAATCCCGTGTGTAAAAGTGAAGAGAGCAAGGCTGTTTCAATGCTGCAGCGGCTTTACTCCTATTTTACCGAAAACAGTGCCTCAATGCCTGACAGTTACAGAAAAATAGCCGAAACAGACGGTGTGAACACTGCCGCCTGCGATTATATAGCGGGTATGACAGACACATTCGCAATCAGAGTTTACAAGGAACTTTTCATACCCGAGGCATGGGCCGAAAAACTCCGCTTTGACAGATTATAATGTTAAAACATTTGTATTTAAAGGCGGTGAAAAAATGGCAATTAATGACAATTTTCTTCGTGATTTGCAGGAACGGACCGATATTGAGCAACTTGTCGGCTCTTATCTTGATTTAAAGCGCAGAGGCAAAACTCTGGTGGGTCTGTGCCCGTTTCATAATGAAAAAACTCCGTCATTTACCGTTTACCCCGAGAGTAACTCTTTTTATTGCTTTGGCTGCGGAGCGGGCGGAGACGCGATAACATTTATCAGAAGAATTGAAAATCTTGATTATATTGAAGCCGTCAAATTTGTCGCTCAGGCGGCGGGTATGAAAATGCCGGAAGACGGTTTTGATGACACGCTCTCCAAAAAACGCGGAAGAATACTTTCCGCTAACCGCGAGGCGGCAAGATTTTTTCATAAAACACTTTATTCCGAAGCGGGCAAAGAAGGGTTGAGCTATTTTGCAAAGCGTATGCTCAGCAAAGAGACAATAATTCATTTCGGTCTGGGCTTCGCACCTGACAGTTGGGACTCTCTGAGAAACCACCTGAAATCACTCGGCTTTTCAGATATGGAGCTTTATGAAGCCAATCTGATAAAGCGGAGCGAAAAAAACGGCGCGGTTCACTGGTATGACAATTTCCGAAAGCGTGTTATGTTCCCGATTATTGACCTGCGCGGCAATGTTGTGGGATTCAGCGGCAGAGTGCTGGATGATTCCAAGCCGAAATATGTCAACACGGCAGACACTCTTGTCTATAAAAAAGGCAACGGAATATTCGCTATGAATTTTGCCAAAAACGCGAATGACGGCAAATTCATTCTGGTTGAGGGGCAGATGGATGTTATTACCCTTCATCAGGCGGGATTCACAAACGCCATAGCCTGCCTCGGCACGGCGTTTACGCAGGAGCAGGCAAATCTCATTTCGCGCTACGCCGATGAGGTGTATATATGCTATGATTCCGACGGTGCCGGTCAGTCGGCTACAAAAAAAGCCCTTGCTGTTCTGGGTTCAACGGGTCTGCGCGTAAGAATAGTCCGGCTTGAGGGCGGCAAAGACGCCGATGAAATAATAAAACTTTACGGTAAAGAACGGTTTCGCGCTCTGCTTGAAGGCGCGGCAAACAAAATAGAATACGATATTATCCGCGAACGCGCAAAATACAATCTGTCAACCGACGACGGTATGATGAATTTTCTTAACGCGGCGGCGGATATTCTGGCGGCTGTCGGCAATATTGAGAGGGATATTTACGCCGCGCGTCTCGCGAACGAAACCGGTGTTTCAAAAGAGGCGATTCTTGCAAAAGCCGTGCAGCGAAGCGCCGCGGTCAGAAAAAAGGCGGTTGAGCGGAAACGGGCTCAGGAGACCAGAATGCTCACCGATATAAAAGACAAGAACAATCCGGAAAAAGAAAAAAATCTGCGCGCAGCGAGGGCGGAAGAGATTATTATCGCTTCACTTGCGCGAAACCCTGATTTCTATAAAAAATTCAAGAGCGACCTTACACCGGATCTGTTTATAACGGCATTTAACAAAAGAATACTCACTGTTCTTTTGCAAAAGCTCGAGAGCGAAAACGGTGTTGAACTCAGCTTTTTCGCGGCGTATTTCAATCCCGAAGAGATGGATTCAATTACAAGAATATTCCGTCTGGGCGAAGAAATAAGCAACACGCCTGAAGAAATCGGAGACTGTATTGAAACGCTGAAAAAAGAAAAAAGCACGGTCGGCATAAAAGCCTCCGAGCTCAGTGATGAAGAATTCGCAAAATTATTCCGAAAAAATAAAAATACAGGATGGTAAAAAGTATGAAAAAAGAAGCGGCAAAACAGGAAGAAAAAGAAGCTGTAAAAGAAACAAAAACTCAGGAACTGCCTTCGGTTGTAACTTATTTTGACAAAAAACCGGCTATAAAAGCGGTTATTGACAAGGGCAAGGCGGCAGGCAAGCTTTCCACTCAGGATATCAACAACATTATTGTTGAAACAGACATTGATATTGATGAGATGGACAAGCTCTATGAGATTTGTGAGATTTTCAATATTGAAATCGTTGATGATCTTAACATTGAGGATATTGAGAATTTTGATGTTGAAGTGCCGAAAACTCCCACCGACACGGCAGACACCGGCGATGAAAAAGCGGTAAATGTTGACGATCCGGTGAAGGCTTATCTCAAAGAAATAGGCAGAGTTCCGCTGCTTACACCCGAAGAGGAGATAGACATAGCAATGACAATCGGCCTTGATGAAGAAGGGGCAGAAAGGGCAAAACAGCGTTTGACTGAGGCCAACCTGCGCCTTGTTGTAAGCATTGCCAAGCGTTATGTCGGCAGAGGGATGCAGTTCCTTGACCTCATTCAGGAAGGCAACCTCGGCCTTATCAAAGCCGTTGACAAATTTGACTACACCAAGGGCTTTAAATTCTCCACTTATGCCACATGGTGGATAAGGCAGGCAATCACCCGCGCAATCGCGGACCAGGCAAGAACAATCCGCATTCCCGTTCATATGGTTGAAACCATAAACAAGGTCAAAAAAACAAGCACGCTGCTTCTTCACGAAAACGGTAAGGATCCCACTCCGGAGGAAATAGCGGAAAGGCTTGATATGCCGGTTGAAAAAGTGCGTGAAATTCAGCGCGTGGCACAGGAGCCCGTTTCTCTTGAAACACCGATAGGCGAAGAGGAAGACAGCCATCTCGGCGATTTCATACCCGATGATGACGCTCCCGCGCCGGCGGACGCCGCTTCATCAATGCTTCTTAAAGAACAGCTCAATGAGGTGCTTGACACGCTCACAGCGCGTGAAAAGAAAGTGCTTCAAATGCGTTTCGGCCTGCTTGACGGCCGCTCAAGAACGCTCGAAGAGGTCGGCAAAGAGTTTGATGTAACCCGTGAACGCATCCGCCAGATTGAGGCAAAAGCGCTTCGCAAACTCCGCCACCCGAGCAGAAGCAAAAAACTTAAAGATTACCTTGATTAAAACCAAACAAAAAAGGCTTGCGAAGTTTATCTTTGCAAGCCTTTAACAATTAAATAATGTTTTAATTTTTTATTTTAAAATTATATAGCCGACGGTTTCGGGAATAACATCCGGCGTGCTGACAAAGGTGCGCAGAAGTTTAAAAAACACAAACTGTTCTTTTCTGCGTGTTTTTGACGCCGAGGGCTTTAAAATAATTTCTGCCCGGAGCATTGTGATAATATCGCCGTTTTCATCAACATAAGAATTGAAATGGCTGTATTCAACCTCCGGCATTACAAAAGAATCAATATAATCATTTTTTGTGGCGCCGAGCGGGATGAACGCGCATACACTGTGTTCAAGCGTCCATTGAGCGGCGGCGCGGCGCAAGTCGTCTTTGCCGATTATGTTGCCGCTCAAAGCGAAAACTCCCTGCGGTATTTTTCAACTACGGCGTTCATTTCATCCATCTTTTTTTCAATATCCGCAACAAGAGCCAGTTGTGTGCGGGCGCGCACAAGGTTATGCTCAGGATAATCGGTATGAAAATAAACATCGCCGTTAAAGTAATCGCCGAGAAACCGCATACCGCACTCAAGAGTCATAAGCTTAGCTGAAAAGGGGAGATATTCAATTTCTTTTGCCGTAAGGCTTTTACCGGCCGATTCAAGGTAACCTTTTGTGTAGGCTTCAAAAAGCTCAAGGCTCAGAGAAACCTTTGAAATGTCTTTCTCATCCTCTGAGGCTGTGTTTGCCCCGAAGCGTATGCTGTCGCCGAAATCATAAAGCGAAAGTCCGGGCATTACCGTGTCAAGGTCAACTATGCAGATGCCCTCGTTTGTTTTGTTGTCAAAAAGAACATTGTTGAGCTTTGTGTCATTGTGAGTAACCGTCAGAGGCAGTTCGCCTTTGTTGAGAAGGTCAACAAGCACGGAGCAGTCGCTCTCGCGCTCAAGAATGAAGGCGGTT
>ONON01000230.1 GCA_900319455.1 uncultured Eubacteriales bacterium | reverse complement strand
TTGATTTTGTCAACTCTTCTCTCATAGCTTTCAAATAATGCCATTTTAATTTCCTCCTCTTACAAATTATTCTTTACGGGGATCGATGTACTTCGCGGCGTCAGCAAATCTGCCGTAAGAACCGATTGCCTTGTTGTACGCGGTTGTGGGGTCGTCGCCTTTTTTGATGAAGTCGGTCATTTTGCCGAGTGAAACGAACTCGTAGCCGATAACCTGATCATTCTCATCAAGAGCGAGCCTTGTAACATAGCCCTCAGCCATTTCAAGGTAGCGAACGCCCTTGAGTTTGGTGCCGTACATTGTGCCGACCTGTGAGCGGAGGCCTTTGCCGAGATCCTCAAGACCGGCGCCTACCGAAAGGCCGTCATCCGAGAAAGCGGACTGTGAGCGGCCGTAAACTATCTGAAGGAAGAGTTCTCTCATAGCGGTGTTGATAGCGTCGCACACAAGGTCTGTGTTGAGCGCTTCGAGAATGGTTTTGCCGGGAAGAATCTCAGCCGCCATTGCCGCCGAGTGAGTCATACCCGAGCAGCCGATTGTTTCGACAAGAGCCTCTTCGATAATACCGTTTTTAATATTGAGCGAGAGCTTGCAGGCACCCTGCTGAGGAGCGCACCAGCCCACACCGTGTGTGAAGCCCGAAATATCTTTGACTTCATAAGCCTTGACCCATTTGCCCTCCTCGGGAATGGGAGCGGGACCGTGTTTGGGACCTTTTGCAACGCAGCACATATTCTGCACTTCGTTTGTGTAGTTAATCATAACTGAACTCCTTTCAAAATCTGAAAAAATATGCCTTAAATAATATAAACTATATTGTATATTTTTACAAGTGATAAAATGCACAAATTAATAACATAACACCGCTTTTTAATGGCAAAGAATAATAATCCGGCAACCGCTCTTCACGCATAAAAGCAAAAGCCGCCCCCTGCCTGAGCAGAAGGCGGCGAAAAGCCCGTTTAACGGCTTATTCTTTTTTTTCGGGCTGATGCCCGCCTGATTTTGCCGAACGCAGCGCGTCGCTCAGCAGGTTTTTGTAAATCAGAGCCGCACCGACAAGAGACGCCACAATGGTTATGAACATAAGTATTCCAACGCCGGTTTCGGGTGCGAAAACAAGCACTATCACACCCACAATAACGGGAGCGAACGCAAGCCTCCAGTGCTTGACAAAATAGCCCGCGCCCAAAGCGCCGAACAGGGCAGGCAGAACATTGTTGAACGCCGCCTTGAAAACAGAGCCCTCAGCAGTTATTCTGGGAAGAATAGGCGCAAAGGCAAGCACGCCCACGGCAATAATAACGGTTGTTGTAAGGGATGAAACCGCAATGGCGATTGTGGTTATAACCTCGCCCTCCTCCGTGTTGGCGCGAACCTTCGCGTTTTCCATGGCGTTCAAGCCGCAGGGAAGCTTGAGGTTTGAGATGTTGCCGGTTACAAACGAGAGATATGTTCCGCCCGCGCCGAGCATGGGAACATAGGTGACAACCTCGATAATCGCCGTTACCCAGTAAAGGGGAACGAGGGTGAGAAGCACCTTGCCGATTACGCTGAGCGACGGCCAGGCGTTAAACGCGATTGAAATGCCTAAAGGCATAACAAACATTACCGCGAGCGCCGCGTAGTTCCATACAGCACCCCAGGTGTGAACCTTATCAAAATATTTGCTGTTCATTCGCTCCCCTCCTTATCTCCACACTATTGACGAAATATCCGGCAGGTAAATATTCATAAGAATTGCCGAGCCCATACCGATAAACATACTGACGGGTGTTGTGAAAGGCTCGAACGCCGTCCATTTGAATTTGCGGCTGACAGCGGTAAGAACAAGCATGGCGACTATTGAAACAACAAGAACGCACACCGACATAACGCCCGCGTTGGTTGACGGGTCTGTTTTGCTTGTGCCCGCTATGGCTCTCGCTATAAACGCGGAAATAATGCCTATAAAAGCCGCTGCCGAGAGAATGTCGCCCAGCTGAGCGGTTTTCTCGTTTTTGCTTACCGCTCCGCCGATTTTCTTTTGCAGCTTTTTGCACACGAGCGGCAGAAAAGTAAGCGGAAAGATTGAGCCGAGGGTCATAGCCCAGGCGACTGTTGAGAACTGGGAAGGGTCGGTTATCTCTTTGCTCAGCGAGCCGCCGAGATTGCCCAGCGCCGTCTCCGCCGCTACCGTTTCATAAGCGAGGTTGCCCACAACGGTAAGCCTTATCCACGGCAGAACAATGCCGAGAGCGTTGGCAAGCACTATAACGGTTGCCAGAATGGAGATAGCGGGAGCAAGGCTGAAAAGTATGCTCGATGTTACGGTTGAAACGAGAGTTTCTTTTTTTATGCCTATTTTTTTGCCGTGCTTCCAGGATTTTACAATAAAAAACAGTGATTGAGCCACAATGAACGCAATCATCGCGAAAGCGATGCCGTACATCACGGGGCTGACTTTGAAATCCGACAATATAATTCCCCCTAAAAAAATATGTATAAATTTTAGCATATTATAAATAAAACTGTCAATAACAATATGAGGCTGCATAGCAAATCCGGCCGCGCATTTGCACAGCCGGATGTTTTTTATTATTATGATTTACGCGTCTTCCTGCGACGAGGCTCTTCTGACCCATCGCATAAAGAAAGTGATTGCCTCCTCAACCGTTTTGACGGGCAGGCGCTCGTTTGTGTTGTGTGTGCAGCGCAGCTCCTCAACCGTTACATTAAAGGGGGAATAGCGGTAGATATTTTCACACACGGGTTCATAATAGCAGGCATCGGTGCCGCCCATTACAAGGTAGGGCGCGACAAAGCTGTCGGGGTTCTGCTGCTTGCATATTTTCTCCATAACCCTGAAGGGTCTTGAATCGGTGGGCGAGAATTTTGAAGCCTCTTTCTGTTTTAAAATCTCAACCGAAATGTCTTTGTTGCGAACAACCTTGCGTATATGCTTCTCAACATCGGCAACCGTAGTGCCGGGCATCTGCCTGAAATTGACGGTTATGCTCGCGTTCTGGGCAAGAACATTGGCGGCGGGGCTGCCCTCCGTCATAGTTACCGCCGTTGTTGTGCGAACAAGGCAGGCGGCGGGGGGAATCTGCTTCATAACCTGCTTTATAACAGGCTTCAAAAACGGAATATTGCAGGTGACAAGCCTTGCGGGGTATGTGCAGTTGCGGCCTATGCCGGAGAAAAGCTGAGATACAAAGGGCATAAGCTCGGATTTGAACTGGTGGTTTTCAATATCTTTGACAACATCGGCAAGTTTGCCCACAGCGCTGTGCTTGGGCGGCTGTGAGGAGTGGCCGCCGTTTGAGTGAACGCTGATTTTAACATCGGTGTAGCCTTTTTCCGCAATGCCTACGCCTATGAGCTTTTTGCCTTTGATTACGCCGGGAATGTCAAGGTCAAGAACCGCTCCGCCTTCATCAACAATACTGTCAAGGTGTATTCCCCTCGCCTTGAAGATCTCCATCATGGCGCGCGCTCCGGATTCGCCGGACGCCACAACCTCTTCATCCTGACCGAAGCAGAGGTAAACATCTCTCTCCGGCGTGAAGCCTTCTTCAAGCAGGGTTTCTATTGCCTCCATAACGCAGATGAGGTGGTTTTTCATATCAAGGGCACCCCTGCCCCAGATAAACTCGCCGTCATTGTAACCGCTGAAAGCCGGATGAGTCCAGTCATCCTCTGTGCCTTCCTCAACGGGAACAACATCCTGATGCGAGAGCATAGCCATAGGGTCAAGGTCGGGGTTTGTGCCCTTCCAATAATACATAAGGCTTGCTTCATTAACCACTTCTTTTTTCATAGTCTTATGAATAAGCGGATAAGATTTCTCAAGGAATCTGTGGAATTTCTCAAACTCTTTGAAATCCACCTTTGACTTGTCGGGGTTGCTTACGGTTTTAATCTGAATGGCTCCCGAAATATGTTCAAGTGCTTTATCAACATTGATTTTTTCAGGTTCAGCTGTACCCCAATCCTTTTTTTCGGGCACAAACAGTGCAGCTCTGACCGCATTCGCGGCAGTCAACGCCCCTGCGCCCGCAAGAGCCGCCACGGTGCTTTTTTTCATAAAAATTCCTCCGTTATCATAAAGATATAATTGTATAATACAGCAAACTTATTACTGTTTCAACACAAAGATCAGAACAGACTGAGCTGAGTTGTTCTCGGCAGGCAGTCAAGCGCGCCGAGAGATTCAAGCGCCTCAATGAGCACCTTGCTCGCTCCCGAACGCTCCTGAAGGTCATCAACGGATATATACTCGACAATCCTGCTTCTGTCGGGCGTTCCGTCGGGATTTTTCTCATATCTCGCGAGTTCAACAGCCTCAGCGGCGGCATCGCCCACACCGGGTATCGCCGCGAACGGAAGGCGGATTTTGCCGTTTTCAATCACATAGGTTTTAGCCGTGGATTTATAAATATCCACCGGCAGGAACTCAACGCCCCTTGCCATCATCTCATTGACAATCTGTAAAGAGGTGAAAACACCCTCTTCTTTCGCCTTTGCCTCTTTGCGGCTTATCATACCCTTGATTTCAGCCATACGCGCCTTGACAGCCTGCCTGCCGTCAAGGATTGTTTTCATCTCAAGGTCTTCACTGCGCACCGTCATATAAGCGGCGTAATACTCAAGCGGATAATAGAGCTTATACCACGCGAGGCGCATTGCCGCGATAACATAGGCCGCAGCGTGAGCCTTGGGGAACATATATTTGATTTTTATGCATGAGTCAATATACCACTGCGGAACACCGTGATCAATCATCGCTTTTTTATGCTCATCGGTAAGAAGCTTGGAGGCGTTGCCTTTACGGGTGATTTCCATAATTTTAAACGCCATGCCGGGCTCAAGGCCTTTGTTGATAAGGTAAACCATAATGCTGTCACGGGTGCCCACAACCTCGGAAATTGTGCAGGTTCCGTCAGCTATAAGATCTTTGGCGTTGCCCAGCCACACATCGGTGCCGTGCGAGAGCCCCGAAATCTGAAGCATATCGCTGAAATTTCTCGGTTGAGCGTCAACAAGCATCTGAATTACAAACGGCGTGCCGAGTTCGGGCAGTGAGAGCGTGCCCGTGGGGCAGTCGATATCCTCGGGAGTAACTCCGAGAGGCTCCGGAGAGGTAAGAAGCTTATATATCTGCGGGTCACATACATCGGCGTCCATAACCGAAATACCCGTCATATCCTCAAGGTATTTGTATGTTGTCGGAACAATGTGACCGAGGTTGTCAAGTTTAAGAATTGTGTCGTGCATTGCGCGGAAATCAAAGTGCGTTGTGCGAAGGCCTTTGTCCGCGTCATCCGCCGGGTGCTGAATGGGTGTGAAATCCTCAGCGTCACGGCCGTCGGGAATAACGACCATTCCGCCGGGGTGCTGGCCGGTTGTGCGCTTTATGCCTTCACAGCCGTTTTTCAGCCTCTCAAGCTCGGCGTTTGACAGAGGCTTTAAGTTCTCTCCGTTTTCAAAGGCTTTTTTGATTTTTTCCTCTTCCCATTTTTTAACAAATCCAAAAGCGGTTTTCTCGGCGAGAGCGCTTATTGTGCCCGCCTTGAACACCTTTTCAATTCCGAACAGCTCCTCGGTGTATCTGTGTGCGCGGAACTGGTATTCATCGGCAAAGTTAAGGTCAATATCGGGCGATTTGTCACCGTTGAAGCCGAGGAAGGTTTCAAACGGAATGTTGTGCCCGTCACGGCGCATGGGCTCGCCGCACACCGGGCAGGTTTTAGGCGGCAGATCGAAGCCCGACCCGTATTCGCCTTTTTCAAACGCCTCAAAGCGGAAGCACTTTTTGCAAAGATAATGCGGAACAAGCGGGTTTACCTCCGAAATTCCGGAGGCATAGGCGACAAATGACGAGCCTACCGAACCTCGCGAGCCTACGTAATATCCGTTATCCATTGAGTTTTTTACAAGTTTCTGCGCTATCATATAAAGAACGGCAAAACCGTGTTTTATTATAGCGTCAAGCTCTCTGTCAAGGCGTTTTTCTATGATTTCAGGCAAAGGTGAACCGTATTCCGCCTCCATACGCTCGTGGCAGATTGTGCGAAGCTCTGTGTCGGCGTTTTCCATATAGGGAGTAAACGTGCCGTCGGGGAAGGCTTTGAGCGGCTCGCACATATCGGCGATTTTGTTGGGGTTTGTTATTACAACCTCTCTTGCCGTTTCTTCACCGAGATAGGCAAATTCGTTAAGCATATCGCGCGTGTTTCTGAAATAGAGGGGCGCCTGCTCCGCGGCGTCGCTGAAGCCCTGACCCGCCATAATGATTTCTCTGAAAACACTGTCTTTCTCATTGAGAAAATGCACATCTCCCGTGGCTACAACCGGCATTTTCAGGGCATCGCCCAGGCGGATGATTTTTTTGTTCATCTCCTCAATTTCCTCAACGCTCTTCAAGGTGCCGTTGCGCACCATAAACATATTGTTGCCGTCGGGCTGAATTTCGAGATAATCATAAAACTTCGCGATTTCAATAAGTCTGCTGTCGGGTCTGCCCTCCAGAACGGCCTGATAAAGCTCGCCCGCTTCGCAGGCGCTGCCTATAATCAAACCCTCGCGGTGCTTTATTATCTCGCTTCTCGGCATACGCGGGTTGCGGTAAAAATAATCAAGGTTGGATTTTGTTATAAGCCTGTAAAGGTTTTTGAGACCCCTTGTGTTTTTTGCGAGAATGATAATATGGTAGGACGGGAGTTTTTTCGGGTCAACGGGCTCAATTTTTGTGTTTAATTCATCTACTCTGTCAACGCCCCTGGCCTTTGCGAGTTTTATGAGCTGCTCAAAAACCCTCTCCAGCGCGATAGCGTCATCCGTGGCCCTGTGGTGATTGAATTTGGGCAGTTTGAAATAATCCGAAATCGAGTCGAGCTTATAGTTTTTGAGCTTTATGTTTTTGTCGCTCGCGTCAACAAGTGACTGTGTGAGAAGCAGTGTGTCAATGTATGAAAACTCAAAATCTATGTTGTTGCGCGCGCATACGGCTTTGATAAAGCCCGCGTCAAAATCGGCGTTATGCGCCACAAGCACGGCACCGCCGCAAAACTCAATAAACTTTTTAACGGCTTCGCCCTCTTTCGGGGCGCGGGCAACCATATCATCCGAGATGCCCGTAAGCTCGGTTATTTTGTGGGGAATCGGTCTTTCGGGGTTTACAAAGGTTGAGAATGTGTCGCACTCCATACCGTTTTTGAAGCGTACCGCGCCTATTTCGGTAAGTCTGTCGTATCCGCAGCGCAAACCGGTTGTTTCAACATCAAAAACAACGAACTCTCCGTCAAGGCTGTCATCGCTTTCGCCCTTGAAGATTTTGACGCTGTCGTCAACATAATAGCCTTCAATTCCGTGAAGGATTTTAATTTTGCCCTTTGCGGCGCCGTCAGCCTCCGGGAACGCCTGAACAACGCCGTGGTCCGTTATTGCCAGCGCTTTGTGACCCCAACCTATTGCCTTTGCCACAATATCTTTGGCCTTTGAGACGCCGTCCATAGCGCTCATATTTGTGTGAAGGTGCAGTTCAACCCGTTTTTCCTCTTCATCGTCGGTTTCGGGCATTTTCTCAACAATCATAACGGAGCGCGCTTTTATAACATTGTCGTGAACGTAACTGTCCTGCTCCACGGCGCCCCTTACAACAACGGTAACGCCGTCTTTTACGGACTGCGCCGCTTTTTCGCTGTTCTCTTTTGTGTCAAAAATTTTAACGGCGTAAGAGCTTGTGTAATCTGTGATGTAAAAATTGATAATGTTGCGCGTGCCGTCTTTGGTGGTTTTCGCTTCAAAGCCGAAAACATCGCCCCACACGGTAACATTGCCGTCTTCAAGCTCGACTTCTTTTATCGGCTTCGGTTTGCTTTTGATTTTGCCGCCCAGAACAATTTTCGCGCTGTGATATGTAAGCGGCAAATCGTCAAATTCGAGCCTGGGTTTTTTGCCCGTTTCTTCCCGCTCAAAATTTACCGGGTCAACAGCCGCCTTCTGCATTTCAACATATTCGGGAGAGTCAAGCTCAACCGGTTTCGCGCCGTCGCTTACAAATTCAACGGCGGCAGTGTGTGAAAACGTGTTTTTAATATAATCCTCAAGGCATTTTGCCACATTGAGATCTTCAAGAATTTCAAGGCCTTTTTCAATGCGGTAAACGATTTTTTCGCCGCTGAAACTCACCGAGGCTTTATCAAGAAAGCCGTTTGCGGCGGCTATGTGCTCTTTGAGATAAGCGTTCATGTCGGCAATTACGCCGGCTGTAAAAAACCTTTCCGGGTAATGCTCCGTTATCTCAACACTTTCGTTGCCGAGGGCAACTCTCAGCTCATGGCAGATGTGTTTTATTTTTTTAAAACCGATGTATGAAGGAAAATCGGCTTCAATTTTCAGTTCACCCGTTTCGGTAAGCTCAATGGAGCGCACACAAGCGCCCTCAAGAAGTGACTTTTCTTCCGGGGGAAGGTATTCGCCTATAAAATAACTTAAAGAGTTGCTGTTCATTATATCTCCAAAGTTTCTATCTCTTTTATCAGTTCATCAACCGCGCGGTTTTCAGGCACTTTGCGCAGAATTTCGCCTTTTTTGAAAATAAGAGCGCAGCCGTCACCGCCGGCAATACCTATATCCGCCTGCCTTGCCTCGCCGGGGCCGTTTACGGCACAGCCCATAACGGCGACGGTAACAGGTTTTTTGCAGCCTTCAAGCCTGCTTTCCACCTCACGCGCAAGTGAGATAAGGTCTATTTTAGTGCGCCCGCAGGTCGGGCACGAAACTATGCGCGCGCAATCGTTTTTAAGGCCGAGCGCCTTTAAAATATCAAAGCCCGCTCCGACCTCCCTGACAGGGTCGGCAGTCATTGAAACTCTGATTGTGTCGCCTATCCCTTTGGCAAGCAGTGAGCCGATTCCGATGCTCGATTTAATAAGAGCCATCCGCTCCGTGCCCGCCTCCGTAACACCGAGATGAAGCGGATAATCGCATTTTTCGGCGCAAAGCTCATAAGCGCTTATCATTGTTGCGACATCTGAGGATTTGATTGAGATGACCATGTCATAAAAATCGTTTTGCTCAAGAAGCCTCGCGTGATTTAAAGCGCTCTCAACAAGAGCTTCCGGGGTGGGCGCGCCGTATTTCGCGAGCAGCTCTTTTTCAACCGAGCCGGAATTTACGCCTATTCTTATCGGAATACCTTTTTGCCTGCAGGCGTCGGCAACGGCTTTCACCCGTTCGGGTGAACCTATGTTGCCGGGGTTTATTCTTATTTTATCTACCCCTGCTGCGGCGCTCTCAATGGCAAGACGGTAGTCAAAATGAATATCCGCCACAACGGGAACGGTGAGATTTTTTTTAAGCTCATAAATAAGCCTCACCGCGTTCATATCCGGCACGGCGGCGCGTATAATCTGACAGCCCGCCTCTTCAAGCGCTTTTGCCTGGCGTACGCTGCCTTCAATATCCGTTGAGGGAACATTGAGCATAGACTGAACGCTGACAGGCGCTCCGCCGCCGATTAAAACACCGCCCGCTTTGACCTGCCTTGTTTTTCTGCGCCGCATACAGCCACCTCAATTCCGATTGTTTATATTTAAAAAATTCCTATAACTCACCGCGCACAAGTTTTAATATATCGCTCGCGGAAATAACAACCATAAGCCCGAGCAGAAGCACAAGGCCTGCCGCGTGAACCCATTTTTCATATTTGGACGGCACGGGTCTGCGGAATATAATCTCCACAAGAATAAAGAAAAGTCTGCCGCCGTCAAGCGCGGGAAGCGGAAGAAGGTTGAAAACGCCTACATTTACGGCAACCAGCGCCATAATCAGGAACATACTTTCAAAATCTATTGAACCCGACTCGGTCTGAGCCGACTCGGCAACATAAGCCACCGTACCTATCGGGCCCGACAAATCGTTAAGACCGTAATGCCCGGTAACAAGCTGGAACAGGCTGATATAGACCATTCTCGCGAGGCTCACCGTTTGCACGGGAGCGTATTTTAAAACATTTTTAAACGACGGTTCAACGCCCCTGAACATAAAATCAAGCGCGACAACATTCTGACCCGCCGACTGCGTCATTTCAAACCGGACGCCGGGAACGGTAACTTTTTCGCCGTCGCGTTTTACGCTGATGTCAAAAACGCCGTCGGAATCGCCCATCATAAGCACGCCGAGGTCATAAATTGACAGCACCCGTTTGCCGTTCACCCCGGTTATAACATCGCCCTCTTTCAGGCCGTCGTTACAGGTTGACGCGTTCTCGGAAAAATAAAGAATTTCCGTTGTGCCTATGCCCGAATCTTCGCCTGTTGTAAACGCCAGCATAATAACAACCGTGAGAAAGCCCATTATAAGGTTTACGGTCGCTCCGGCGGCAACAATCAAAAAGCGCTGCCAGGCCGGCTTGTTGCAAAACGCCCGCGGTTCCTCCGAGGTTTCATCCTCACCCTCCATACTGACAAAGCCGCCGACCGGGAAGGCTCGCAGAGAATACTGCGTTTCGCCTTTTTTGCGTTTTAAAAGGCAGGGACCCATACCCATTGAAAACTCATTGATTTTAACATCAAACATTTTGGCAACAAGAAAATGGCCGCCCTCATGAAGCATAATTATAAGGCCGAAAAACAGTATCGCTATAATTATCGGCACGGCTTTGAGCGCCAGAGCCGAAAAAGTAATAAGAGGTAGAATTTTCATATTGTATTCTCCGTTTCAATGCGGAAATATTTATTTACCGCCTGTCGCGCGATACGGTCCGTCTCAAAAATCTCACTTGCGCCGCCGGGACGGCAAGGACTGATGTTTTCAAGCGTATATTGAACCGCTTCGCATATCTGCAAAAAGCCTATTCTGCCCCGCCTGAAAAGAAGATTGGCCTGCTCGTTTGCCCCGTTTACCAAAGCGGAATACAAGCCGCCCATCTCGCAGGCTTTTTTGCAAAGGTTTATTCCGGTAAAGGTCTCATAATCGGGCGCCTCAAAGGTAAGCCTGCCGTAATCCTCAAGCCGCAACTGTTTGACCGGACTTCTGTGCCTGATGGGGTAGTCAAGCGCGTATTGTATCGGCAGCCTCATATCGGGAACGCCGAGCTGAGCTATCACCGTGCCGTCAACATACTCAACGAGTGAGTGCACAACGCTCTGACGGTGAACAAGAATGTCAATATTCCGCGCCGGAACATCAAAAAGCCACCTCGCCTCGGTCAGTTCAAGCCCCTTGTTCATCATTGTAGCGCTGTCAACGGTTATTTTTTCACCCATCTCCCAGTTTGGATGTTTGAGAGCCTGACTCAGAGTAACATTTGCAAGTTCTTCTTTTGATTTGCCGAAGAAAGGGCCGCCCGACGCCGTGAGAATAAGGCGGTTTATCTGCTTTTTATCATCACATCCGGCAAGTGATTGAAAAATCGCGCAGTGCTCACTGTCAACGGGCAGTATGCGCGCGCCTTTCTTTTTTGCCGTCTGCGTAACGAGTTCCCCGCCCGTAACAAGGGATTCTTTATTAGCGAGAGCGAGAGTGCCGCCCGCCTCAACAGCAGCGAGCGTAGGCATAAGCCCGGCTATGCCCACAATGGCGTTTAATGTAACATCCGCCTGAAGGGCCGCGCATTCGCAAACGCCCTCAACGCCCGACAGCACCCTGACGGGCAGGTCGGCGACTTTTATTTTTAAATCGGCGGCAGCCTTTTCATCGGCGACCGCCGCCGTTTCGGGTTTAAACTCCCTGATTTGTTTTTCGAGCAGGTCAACATTGGCGTTGGCTGTAAGACACTTGATTTTATAATTGCCGAACCGGGCAACATCAAGCGCCTGTTTGCCTATTGAACCTGTTGAACCGAGAACAGATACGGACTTTGCCATAATTCTCCTTTACGCGGCTTTGAAGCTTATAATTGCCGTAATAAAAATATAAAATGTCGGCAGAGCAAAAAGAGTGGAGTCGAATCTGTCCATAATTCCGCCGTGGCCGGGGAAGAAGGTGCCGTAATCTTTTTTGCCGAAATTGCGTTTTATGACGGAAGCCGAAAGGTCGCCGCATACGCCGAGAGCAGACGCGACCGTGCCTATGGCTATTATTCCCCAGCCGCTGAAAGTGTCGGGGTACCTTGTGAACCAGTGTGAGGCGATAAGCCATGTAATACCGGTTACCAGTGCGTTGCCGAGCAGCCCCGCCGCGGCGCCCTCAACCGACTTTTTGGGGCTGATAACGGGGGCAAGCTTATGTTTGCCGAATTTTCTGCCTATAAAATAGGCGAAAGCGTCCGAAATCCAGGCGGCATAAAGCGCGCACAGAACAATCGCCCTTGTTTGCGCCGGCTGAATATAATCCGGATAAATGTGGTCAAGGTCGCGCAGATAAATAAGCGTTGACATACCGAAGCCGACGCCTACCGTGCTGAAAATCGCCATTGCCGCGTGTTCAAACGGCACAGTTTCATAATTGCCGAGCATAATGATAAGAACGGCAAAAACATAAATCACGACAGGAACCCAAGCGGGCAGGCTGAAAGAATTGAAAAACTCCGCACCCCTGTGATATTTCCAGAACGCGATAATATCGCTGAAAAAGGGTATCGCTCCCGCAAAGAGCATTGAAATATATATTATCGGCTTGTTTTTACATCCGATTACATGCATGATTTCGTGAACCGCGGTTGCGGCAAAAAAAGCGAGCGGAAGGGCAAGCACAAAAGGTGCCTGCATAAACACAACACACGCTATTGCGAACAGCGCTCCGCTTATTCCCGTAATTAATCTCTTTTTCATAGTTTACCTCTCATTAAACCGTGCCGAAGCGACGGTTGCGTGAACAAAAATCAATAATCGCTTTGTCAAGATCATCCGTTGTGAAATCGGGCCAGAGCGTATCCGTAAAATAAAACTCGGAGTACGCGCTCTGCCAGATCAGAAAATTGGAAATTCTGCTTTCCCCTCCCGGGCGGATGATAAGGTCAGGGTCAGGCTGACCCGCGGTGTAGAGCATTGAGGAAACGGTGTTTTCATCAATATCCTCAACTGCCGTTTCGCCGTTTTTGACCTTTTCGGCTATTTTACGCACGGCGTTTGTAATCTCCGCCCTGCCGCCGTAATTGACGGCAATGTTTACGGTTGTTCCCGTTTTATCCGCCGAGCGCTCTTCACATATTCTGAAAAGGTCAACAAGCTCGCCCGGCATATTCGCCGTGTCGCCCGCGAACTTTATGTGAAAACCGATTTCCTCGTTTTCTTCCTCCCTCTCCTGAGCCTCCTCAAGGAACTCCCTGAAAAGCTTCATAAGGGCGTTTACCTCATTTTCGGGGCGCTTCCAGTTCTCGGTGGAAAAGGCGTAAAATGTTGCCGATTGAATGCCGAGCTTCGCGCAGTAAGTGCTGATGGTGCGGAAGGTCTGAGCCCCCGCCTTATGCCCCCGCGCCCTTTCGAGCCCCCTCGCGGTTGCCCAGCGCCCGTTGCCGTCCATAATAAAACCTATGTGACGCGGTAAAACAAGGCTGTTTTTTGTTTTTTCATCCATAACTATTTACCGTTTCAGTTTATTATAGGGGCGGTAAACTCCGCCCCCTTTATTTCGGGTTTATAAAAATTATACTTCAAGAATCTCTTTTTCTTTCGCGGCTGACTTTTCATCAATCTTTTTGATGAAAGAATCCGTTATTTCCTGAAGCTCCTCTTCGCAATCGTCAAGGTCATCCTCCGTGATTTCGGACGCCTTTTCCATCTTTTTGAATTTTTCCATTCCGTCACGGCGGATTGAACGGATAGCGACTTTGGAATCTTCCGCCATTTTGTGAACTTCCTTAACAAGCTCTTTGCGGCGCTCCTCTGTAGGCTGGGGGAAAATAAGGCGGATAACCCTGCCGTCGTTCTGGGGGTTAATGCCGAGGTCAGACGCCTGAATGGCTTTTTCTATAACTCCGAGAGATGAGGCGTCCCAGGGCTGAATCTGAAGGATTCTCGCCTCCGCCACAGAAACGGCAGCCATCTGGTTGATGGGAGTGGGCGTGCCCCAGTAATCAACTCTGATTTTGTCAAGCACGGCGGGATTGGCTCTGCCTGCTCTGATTGATGAATAATTCGACTCGAGAACGCTGACGGTTTTTTCCATTTTTTCTTTAATCTGCGCAAATACGGTATCCATAGTTTTACCTCCGTTTGTTATAAGTGTTCCTGTGTTAAATTTCAACTACCGTGCCTATGTTTTCACCCGCGGACGCGCGAACGATGTTCTGCGGGTCATTGAGATTGAAAACAAGAATTTTGATTTTATTGTCACGGCAGAGCGAAGCCGCCGCGGAATCCATAACTTTGAGATTTTTCGCAAGAACCTCATCCATTGTGATTGTGTCATATTTGACGGCGTCGGGATTTTTGCTCGGGTCTTTGTCATAAACCCCGTCAACATTGGTCGCTTTGAATATAACCTGCGCTCCTATTTCAGCCGCCCTTATTGCCGCGCAGGTATCGGTTGAGAAAAACGGGCTGCCTGTTCCGCCGCCGAAAATCACAACCTCACCCGCTTCAAGCCTCCTCAGAGCTTCGCGCTGTGAAAACGGCTCTGCCACCGCGTTCATCGGTATTGCTGACTGCGCCGTTGCGGGAACGCCGAGGTTTCTGAGGGTTTCTTCAAGCATAATCGCGTTCATAACGGTGGCGAGCATTCCTATGTGATCCGCCCTTGCCCTGTTCATA
>ONON01000097.1 GCA_900319455.1 uncultured Eubacteriales bacterium | reverse complement strand
TTGGAGCTGGTGGACGGACTCGAACCCCCGACCTGCTGATTACAAATCAGCTGCTCTACCAACTGAGCTACACCAGCGTAAGCGCTACTTTGAACGCTCGATTAATATATCACAAATTATTCATCTCGTCAAGTATAAAATGTAATATTTTAAAAAATTATTTTATTACAATGAATTTGCTCTCATCACGCGGTTTGTATTCGGGCTTTTCCGCGGGGTAGCCTATACATATTCCTATAAGGAATTCCCACTGCTCCGGAACATTGAGCTTTTCTTTCCATTTCGCGCCTGTTTCGCCCTCAAAAAGAGGAGCAACGCTCGCCACAATGCAGGTTCCCAGGCCTATCGCCTTTGCGGCAACGCATATATTTTCTGTCATAAGGCCCGCGTCCATATAGCTTTTGTTCTCGGCGAAAATAACGGCGAAGGTCGGCGAATCGTGATAAAACGGGTCGGTATCCCATCTTGTGTAGGCGGGAGTGTCCCAGCCGATTTTATTTTTGAAATCTATGTTCATTTCTTTGAGCATTTCCGCGTTCTGAACAAAGCGCACATTGCACGGCTGAGAGTTTCTGCCGCTCGGGGCCTTGATTGCGCATGCGATAAGGGTGTTAAGCTCTTTTTCGGTAATCTGTTCGGGGGTAAAGGTTCTTATGGTCTGCCTTGTAAGAATTTCCTCAACAACGGGGTTTTCAATAATCTCTCTCATTTTTCGCACCTCAGCCGTAAATCTCAATGTTTTTTATAAACGAGTTAATCATAGCTTCGCTTTTTGTAACCTGAAAAGTCTCCTCAATGGAGCGGAACGACGCTTCGCCGAAAGCGGAATACATATCTTTAACGCACTGTGAGCGGCAGGAGGCGTATTCCTCTTCTCTGTCTTCGGGGTTGTATTTCCAGATAATAAACAGGCAGTCGTCATATCTCAGAACGGAGGCTGTATCATTCTTCAGGGAGTTTACATCATCAAAAAATCCGTCAGGATACCCTTCGCACTGCGTTTTTTTGAGCAGAATGGCCGATGACGCCGTGTATCCGAGCTCGTCTGCGGCATTCTCCAGCCCCGAAATATCCGTTATTTTCTCCGCGAGCGATTTGAATTTTGCCTCAACCTTATCTTTTTCCGCCGCGCTCATTTCAATGTCGCTGCCGGCGGCGTCTGTTGTTACGAAATATCCGCACACCGCGCGGAAGATAATATAATTCTCCGCGAAATACTTTCGCACCTTTTTCTCCGCCTCGTCATCGGAATTGTCAAAAAGAGTGGTGAAAATCGTGTTTTCATAGGTTTCGTTGGTAACGATTTTTGAAATTGTTGCGCGTGAAACGCCGATTTTATTGTAATGGTTGCTGTAACAGGTCCATTTGTTGCTGACGGTATTGGCTATATCATACTTCTGCGAGCTTGTGAGCTTTAAGTTGTATTTTGCGAACATGGTGTTCACGGTAACATACCTTGTGCAGAGCTCAACGGCTTTGTCTGCGCAGGCGGCTGCGTCCGCTTTTTCATCCAGACCGAAGTTCGCGGGATTGGCGACAACTTTGTCAAAATAATAGGCAAAAATCTCTTTGTCTATTTCCGCGCCGGAAATATTGAGCACCGCTTCATCCGCCTGAAAAACCGAACAGGATGAAAGGGCGA
Organism: uncultured Eubacteriales bacterium; assembly: GCA_900319455.1. Lineage (GTDB taxonomy): Bacteria > Bacillota > Clostridia > Oscillospirales > Acutalibacteraceae > CAG-177. Next base: position 8,319 of record ONON01000097.1, on the reverse strand, counting down.
AGCACAGGGCAACAGCCGTTATCAGAGCGGTTATTTGTTTTATCATGCCCGGCACCTCCGTTAATTTTTATCTTACCGCTACACTATACCACAATATGTTGTTTTGTGCAACACAGGACGGCGTTAAAACCACAAGATTGAAAAAATTTTTAAAATTTCTCTTTATTCCTGAAAATTTATATAGTATAATAACTGCGTATAAATCTTTTTCGGGGTGAATTAAATGCAAAAAGTCAGGCTTATGATAGCGGGTACCGAATATGTTATTTCAACAGACGACGATCTCGATTATGTCGCAAAACTCGGTGAGGATATTGACAGCAGAGTTCGTGAAATAATGAACAACAATCCCAGAGCCTCCGTTACACAGGCGGCAATTCTCGTGGCGCTTGAATACGCTGATGAGGCAAACAAGGGCGAGGGCAGCGCTGACAATCTGCGCTCGCAGATTCAAAGCTATCTCGAAGACGCCGCAAGAGCCAGAACAGACGCCGAAATCGCGAAGCGGGAGGCCGAAAGGCTTGCCAAAGAACTTTCCGCGCTCAGGGCGGCCAACCGCTGATGAACGGCTGTGAAATTCTTGCCCCCGCCGGCGGTATTGACAGTGTTTACGCCGCGGTGCGCTGCAAAGCCGACGCGGTTTATCTGGGCTCAAAGGCTTTTAACGCAAGGCGCAACGCCGCCAATTTCAGTTATGATGAGCTTAAAGCGGCTGTGGATTACTGCCACTCGCACGGCGTCAGGGTTTACCTCACATTGAACACTCTTGTGAGTGATTCCGAGCTTAAAACAGCATCCGATGAAATAGAACGCGCCTGCAGTCTGCCTGCGGACGCGCTTCTTTTGCAGGATTTGGGGCTTGTTAAAATAATAAAAGAAATCGCGCCGGATATGCCCCTGCACGCCTCAACGCAGATGTCGGTGCAAAGCGCCGAAGGCGTAAAGCTGCTTGAAAACGCCGGCTTTTCAAGGGTAGTTCTCGCGAGAGAGCTCTCGCTTGAAGAAATAAAAGAAATACGCCGCCAAACAAAGGCGGAGCTTGAGGTTTTTGATCACGGCGCGCTTTGTATGTGCGTTTCGGGTCAGTGCCTTTTAAGCGCGGCCATCGGCGGAAGAAGCGGAAACAGAGGCCTGTGCGCACAGTCCTGCCGTTTGCCCTTCGGTGTTAACGGCGCTCAAGGTAACGCGTTAAGTCTGAAGGATTTATCGGTTATTGAAAACCTTGCCGAACTGCGTGACGCGGGCGTTGCGTCTTTCAAAATCGAGGGCAGAATGAAGCGCCCCGAATATGTGGCGGCCGCCGTTACCGCCTGTGTAAAAAGCCTTGAGGGCGATTACCCCGCCGGGCTTGCCCGCGATTTGCAAAGCGTTTTTTCAAGGTCGGGATTTACGGACGGATATTTAACCGGGAATACAGGCGCCTCTATGTTCGGCACAAGGCGAAAAGAGGATGTGCAAAGCGCCGCGCCCGTTTTGAAAAAGCTTGCCGGCCTTTATGATAAGGAAGCAGCGCTTATCCCCGTTGATTTCGCGCTGACCTGCGTTGAAAACGAGCCTTTGTCGCTGAGCGCGAAGGCGCTCGGAAAAACGGTTTTCGCTCAAAGCGATTTAACCCCTCAACAGGCAGTAAACAGGGCCGTTACCGCGGATGAGCTTAAAGAGCGGGTGTCAAAATGCGGAGGCACTCAGTTTTACGCGAACGGCGTTGATGTTGAACTCGGCGAAAAACTCAGCGTTCCCGCCTCGGCTGTGAACGCTTTGCGCAGAGACATCCTGCAAAAGCTTGACCGCGCGCTCGCTCAACGCGAAAAAATCGAGTGCGGGCTGTTTTCCGGTGCGGCCGCGGCTCACAAATCCGCACGGCGCGAACTCAGAATAAGGCTTTTCAATCAGGAACAGCTGCCGGCGGACCTCAGCGGCATAAGCGAGGTTATTCTGCCGCTCGGGGCGGATGAAAGCGCTTATGAGAAATGCCGCAAATCGGGTGTTGCCGCAAGTGTTGAAATTCCGAGAGCGTTTTTCGGCAACGCCGCAAAATTCCGCGAAACGCTTAAAAAGGCGGCGTCGAACGGAGCGGTAAAGGCCGTTGCGGGCACTCTTGACGGGTTAAATCTCGCTCTGAGCGAAAACATACCCGTCTGCGCGGGCTTCGGTATGAATGTGTTTAACACGCAGGCCCTTGAAATGCTTGAAGAATACGGAGTGACGGACGCTCTTGTTTCGCCCGAGCTTACATTGAAACAAATCTCCTCTCTCGGCGGAAATATAAAAAGAGGCGTTCTCGCCTACGGTCTTCTTCCGCTTATGCTTATGAGAAACTGCCCTGCCAAAGCGGCCATCGGCTGTGCCCGGTGCAAAGGCAGGTCACACCTTACCGACAGAATGGGCGTTGATTTCCCCGTAATATGTTCTAACGGGTGTTCGGAGCTTTTAAACTCAAGGCCGGTTTACCTTGCCGACAGGCTCGGCGAGATTAAAAACGCCGATTACATTCTGCTTTATTTCACAAACGAAACCCGGGAAGAATGCGAAAGAATAATTAACGCTTACAAAAACGGAAAAACTCCCGAAGGGGAGTTCACAAGAGGGCTTTATTACAGAGGCGTTGAATAAAGTGGATAATTATAAGCGCGCCGTGCGATTGCGGCGCGCTTGTTCGCTTATTATATCCGGTTTTTATCAGTCAAGTTCACGCACACCTGTGTAAAGCTCATAGTATCTGCCCTTGAGGGCGAGCAGTTCCTCATGAGTGCCCCGCTCGATAATGCTGCCCTGCTCAAGCACCATAATGGCGTCTGAATTGCGCACGGTTGAGAGCCTGTGCGCTATAACAAAGGTGGTGCGGTTTTTCATAAGCCTGTCCATACCGTGCTCAATGTGGCGCTCGGTTCGCGTGTCAACAGAGCTTGTCGCCTCATCAAGAACAAGTATCGGCGCTTTTGAAACGGCGGCTCTCGCGATGTTGAGAAGCTGCCTCTGCCCCTGTGAGAGGTTGGCGCCGTCGCCTTCAATAACGGTGTTGTAGCCGTCCGCGAGCCTCATTATGAAGGAGTGTGCGCTCGCGGTTTTCGCCGCCTGAACAACCTCGTCATCCGTGGCGTCAAGCCTGCCGTAACGGATATTCTCCATAACCGTGCCCGTGAAAAGGTGGGTGTCCTGAAGAACCATAGCTATATTTTTTCTGAGATAGCTGCGGTCGATTTCTTTTATATCCGCCCCGTCAAAGGTTATGGAGCCGCTGTCAATCTCATAAAACCTGTTGATAAGGTTTGTTATTGTTGTTTTTCCCGCTCCGGTGGAACCCACAAAGGCAATCTTTTTGCCCGGCTCCGCTGTGAGCGAAATGTTTTTAAGAACTGTTTTCTCGGGCAGATAGCCGAATGTAACATCTTTAAGCTCCACTCTGCCGCCGATTTCGGGGCGGGAGTTGACAATATCGTTTATGTTTTCGGGGTCGGCGTCCATAACGCCGAAAACCCTTTCAGCGCCTGCAAGGGCGGCGAAAATCGTTGAGGTTTGCTGAGACACCATATTAATCGGCATTGAAAACTGCCTTGAATAGTTCGCGAAAATTGAAATTCCGCCCACATCAAAGCCCGCCAGCACGCATAAAAGCCCGCCTACGCCCGCGGTTACCGCATAGCAAATCTGGGTGATATTGTGCATAACGGGGCCCATAAGCCCGCCGAAAAACTGCGCGCCCATCTGTTTTTCGCGCATATCGTTGTTGAGCAGTTCAAACTCCTCAACGCAGGCGCTTTCGTGGTTGAAAACCTTAACAACCTTCTGCCCCGTCACGCTCTCTTCAATGTAGCCGTTTACGGCGCCGAGCGCAGACTGCTGAGCGGTGTAGTATTTTGCCGACCTTGAAGCCACAAAGCGCACCGCCGCGAGCAAAACGGGAATAAACGCCACAATAACAAGGGTAAGCTGCCAGCTTGTGTAAACCATAAGGCAAAATGTACCCACAAGCGTAATCGCCGCCGAAACAAGCTGCGTTATGGTCTGGTTCATCATAAGGTCAATGTTGTCAATATCGTTTGTAAACCTTGACATTATGCCGCCCGTTGTTTCGGAGTCGAAAAATCTTACGGGCAGTGACTGCAGGCTGTTGAACAGGTCGTTTCTGATTTTCTCCGACGCTGAGGTGGAAACACGCAGCATAAGCCTGTTTTGCAGGTAGCCCGTAACAACACCCACGAGGTAGATGCCGCCGATTAAAAACAGCATTTGCGCGAGGTATGAGATTTTCTCCTGCGCGGGGGCGTCATTGTAAACAAGATTGTTTATAAGCGGGCGCATAACATAGGAACCCGCCAGCGATGTGCCCGTGCTTATGAGCATAAGCAGAACAACAACCATAAGCCTGTATTTGTAGCCCGCCACATAATTCCAAAGGCGCTTTACGGTTTTGCCGGTGTTTTTCGGTTTGCCTTTCGCGGCGCCCTGCTGATTGCGCGGCGGTCTGCCGGGAGGGCCGAAATTATGCTTTTTGTCGGCTGCGGCTTTATTGTATCTTTTTTGAAGTTCTTCAAGACTGCGGCCCTGCATTACGCACCCTCCTTTTTGTCAATCTGCGACCAGTAAATCTCCTGATACTCCGTGTTGCCCGCAAGCAGCTCGTCATGCGTGCCCACGCCCGTTACCCTGCCGTCATTGAGAACAACAATCAGGTCGGAATCCTTTACGGATGAAATACGCTGGGCGATTATTATTTTTGTTGAGCCGCGCAGCTCGTTTGCGAACGCTTCGCGGATTTTTTTCTCGGTTGCCGTGTCAACGGCGCTGGTGGAATCGTCAAGCACCAGAATTTTGGGCTTTTTGAGAAGGGCTCTCGCTATGCAGAGCCTCTGCTTCTGCCCGCCGGAAACATTTGTGCCGCCCTGTTCAATCACGGTGTCGTAGCCGTCTTTGAAGGAGGTTATGAAATTATCCGCCTGAGCGTAGGACGCCATCTCTTTGATTTCTTCGTCATCCGCCTCAAAGCTGCCCCAGCGAAGGTTGTCTTTTATTGTGCCGGAGAACAGCAGATTTTTTTGAAGAACAAAGCCTATGCCTTCGCGCAGGTTGTAAAGCCTGTAATCCTTGACATTTACGCCGTCAACAAGAACCTCGCCCTCATCGGCGTCATAGAGCCTCGCTATCATTGAAACAAGAGTGCTTTTGCCGGAGCCGGTTGAGCCGATTACACCCACCGTTGTGCCCGCCGGTATTTTGAGGCTGACGCTGTCAAGCACTTTTTCATCACTGTTTTTGTAGTAGCGGAACGAAACGTTTTTAAATTCTATTTCGCCTTTTGTTACCTTTATGTTTTCCGCCTCTGCGCTGAGATTGTCTTTTATATCCGTTTCCTCATCAAGCACCTGGGCTATACGCCTGCCCGAAGCCATAGCTCTTGACATGCTGACAAAAATCATAGTCATCATAACAAGCGACATAAGTATTTGCGTAATGTAGGTAATAAACGCGGTGAGGTTGCCCGCGGTCAGGGTGGATTTTATGAGCATATTGCCGCCGAACCAGAGTATGGCGATTATTGTGGCGTTCATAAACAGGGTCATCGCGGGCTGCATCATAATCATTGTTCTCATAGCGTCAAAAGCGCTCTGTTTAAGCTCGCCGTTCGCCTTGCCGAACTTTTCTTTTTCATAATCCTCGCGAACAAATGATTTTACAACCCTGATGTTTGTAACATTCTCCTGAACGGTGGAGTTGAGAGCGTCGATTTTGCTCTGCTGCCTTGTGAACCTCGGCAGGGCGACTTTGATTAAGAAAATAACCGAAACCACTATCATCGGCAGAACCATAAGCAGGCACATAGTCAGTTTGCCGCTGACCATAATTGCCATAATCACGCCGCCTATAAGCATACCGGGTGAGCGCAGGCACATACGCAAAAGCATATTGATAAAGTTCTGAATCTGCGTAACATCGTTTGTAAGCCTTGTAACAAGAGAGCCCGTGCTGAATTTGTCAATGTTGGCAAATGAGAACTGCTGAACCTTTTTGTATATATCCGAGCGCAGATCCGCCGCGTAGTTGACCGACGCTTTCGCTCCGTAATAGGCTCCGCCCACGCCGCCTATCATCATAAGCACGGCGGTGATAATCATAGCGCACATAATCGCCACAATAAACGGCGACGCTCCGCCCGTGTGGGCAAACAGCCACCTGTAAAACGGAGCCGCTTCGGAAATATCCGCCTGCCCCGTGCCGTAATCTATTATGCCCGCCAAAAACTTAGGCATAAGCGCCTCGCCGATAACCTCAATTATCATGCAAAGGGGTCCTAAAATAAAAAAGGGCGCGTAAGGCTTCGCGTAACCTGCCCATCTTTTCATCTGCGCACCTCCACTCCGATTTTTTCGGCGTAACTGCACATATTGTCCGCCATTTTGTCAATTATTGTTTCAAGTGTTTCCAGCTCCTGAGGCGAAAGCCCTTTTACCATATTCGAGTCAACCTCGGTGAACTTTTCGTGTGATTTCTCAACTATATCAAGCCCTTTTTCGCTGACCTGAACAAGGTTGCGGCGGCTGTCGGATTTATCCTGACGGCGTTCAACATAGCCTTTTGCCTCAAGCTGTTTTAACAGCGTTGCCACTGCCGCGGGGCTGACATTGAAATTGTCGGCAATCTGCTTTTGCGACGCCGCCCCGCCGACCTTTGACAGGTACATAAGCGTCATATGCTGTGTGCGGTGCAGGTCAAAGCCGAGAGAATTTATGCTTTTATCCACGCAGGCGTGGTGAATGCGGTCAACGCCCATAAGCTTGCGTATCAGCGCCGCCTGATTGCGGATATTACGGTCACTCATACAATTACTCCTTTCCGTTTTGTCAAAACAAAATACCGGTTGTTTTTATTATTAACATATTAACAGTTAAGCATTTAACTATTATATACATTTTTTATGTTCTGTCAACATTATACAGTTGATTTTAACAATTTATTTATATATAATGATTTTGAAAACAGGCCGTAGTGTTTTTGCGCGGCTGAAATGAAAGAGGTGCGTTTATGATTCCGAGAAAAGAACATCCCAAACCCCAGTTTGAGCGTGAAAGTTGGATAAATCTTAACGGCGAATGGCTTTTTCTTATTGACAACGGCAGAAGCGGCGAGGCAAGGAAGGTTTATGCCGACGCCTCGGCTTTTGACAGAAAAATCAATGTTCCGTTCTGTATGGAGTCAGAACTTTCCGGCATAGGCATAAAAGATTTCACCTACGGCGTCTGGTACAAAAAAGAGGTTGAAATTCCGTCGGAATATTCCGGCAAAAGAACGGTGCTTCACATCGGCGCGGCGGATTACAGAACAAAGGTTTACATAAACGGCAGTGAGGCGGGCGTTCATGAGGGCGGCTATGTTTCGTTCTGCTTTGACATAACTGAATTTGTCAAAAAAGGCAAAAACGACATTGTGATTTACTGCGAGGATGACACAAGAAACAGAATGATTCCCCGCGGCAAGCAAAGCGAAGAATATTACTCCCACGGCTGCGACTACACACGCACAACGGGAATATGGCAGACCGTATGGCTCGAGTTTACCGAAAAAGCGTTTGTTGAAAGCGTAAAATACCGCCCCGATTACCTCACGGGCAGCGTAACGGTTGAGGCAAAGCTCCGCGGCAGCGCCGCGCTTGAATTCAGCGCCTCGTTTGAGGGCAGAGATATGGGCAGCGTAAAAATCGAAAACGCCGCCGGCACGGTTACATTCACGCTTAAACTCAGCGAAACGCACCTTTGGAATGTAGGTGACGGCAGGCTTTATGACGCGCAAATCACCTTCGGCAAAGATAAAATAAAGAGCTACTTCGGCCTGCGCAATGTTTGGTTTGACGGTTACAGATTTATGTTGAACGGCAGGTCGGTGTTCCAGCGCCTTGTGCTTGACCAGGGCTTTTACCCCGACGGAATTTACACCGCCCCCTCGGATGACGCGCTGCTCAAAGATATAAAACTCTCAAAAAAATTCGGCTTCAACGGCGCCAGACTTCACCAGAAGGTGTTTGAGGAGCGTTTTCTCTACCATTGCGACAAAGAGGGCTACCTTGTATGGGGCGAATACCCGAACTGGGGCGTTGACCACTCCGACCCGGAGGCTGTTTACCACCTTTTGCCGGAATGGATTGAGGAAATCAACCGTGATTTCAACCACCCTGCGATTATAGGCTGGTGTCCTCTCAACGAGACCTGGGATATTGACGGGCGCAAGCAGTTTGACCCTTATCTTTCGCTCATTTACAGGGCGACCAAGGCCATTGACACAACCCGCCCCTGCATTGACACAAGCGGTAATTACCATGTGGAAACC
>ONON01000045.1 GCA_900319455.1 uncultured Eubacteriales bacterium | reverse complement strand
TTTGCTTACCATACATCAAGTATGCTCTCACAAATCTTCCTTGTTCTGCGACTCTTTTTTTGCGTGAAAACTGCTTCGCACCTCAAAGAGATGAAATTTGTGCATATTTGCGGGTTATGACGATGAGGAATACCTGCAAAGATGTGAGAAGGTCGCTCTTTGAGGCATTACTGTTTTATGAGTGACTGCCCTTGCGCCCGCTTTGTAAAATAAGCGGAGAGTTTATGGCAAAAGGTAAATCGAAAGCTGAAAAAATAATTATTGCCGCCGTTGCCGTGATTGTCGCGGCGGCTGTGCTTGTTTCCGGCTATCTCTTTTGGTATAAGCCGAAAAAAACGGATAAAACGGTAACAGGCGGCGGCTCCGGTGAAAAGCAGAGCGTTGACATAACGCCGGCGGAAATCAGCTATGAAACGGCTCAGTTCAACGGTTATAAGGTGCCGGGCGCGTTTGAGGAGATTCTCACGCAGGCGGAAAAAGACAGCGCAAAAGCCTGCAGAAAATACGGCACCGCCCTTACAGTGGGTGACAGCGACATTTCGGAAATTGAGTTCGGAATGGTGTATTTTGATATGTTCATCTACGCGATTGACGGCGAGATAGGCGACCCGAACGGCTTTACACCCGAAGCGACGGCCGCGCCCTCCGCGCAGGAATACGGCTCAACCGGCTACAACTGGGATACCCGTCTTACCGGGGCGACAGCCGATGAACTGCAAAGAAGGTACCTGCTGTTCCGTGACGCTCTCGAAAACGGCTTTCTGCCTTCGGATGACCTTGTGACGGAGCTTGCGGACCTGAAAAAAAGCATAATAAGCAACGCCGAGAGCAAGAAGATTACGCCGGATGAGGAGCTTTCGGGAAGTTATTTTGAGGGCGCAACGGCTGACCTTTATATCAGAAATCTGATTATCCGGGGCTATGCTGACGAATATGAAAAAGCGGTTAAATCCGTGTTTGACGCAAAAACGGAGGACAGCGAGGTTAAAGCGGTATATGAAAAAAACCCGTCGGCGTATAACTATGTCGATGTGCGTATTTTCACCATATTCCCCGATGATGACGAGGGCGTGAAGCGCGCGAAAAAAGAGGTGAAAGACCTTGAGAGCTTCTACAAATTCGGAGCGGATTATTTTTCGGCGTATATGGATGATTACGAAAGTATGCAGGAAGAGGAAACAAGGCGCCATTTTATCACCTACGGCAGGCTTGAACAGCTTTTCGGCGAGAGTATAGCCGAATGGTGCTTCGCTCCCGGCAGAAAAGAAGGGGATGTTGAGGTAATAAAAGGCATAATATACAACTGCCTGATTTTTGTTGAAAAGCCCCAATATTCACCGGACAGTGTGAATTTTTACGAATCACTGACTTTTTTTAATGCCGATATGCTGCCCGCACAGTCGGAGGCCGAGAAAAAAACAGCAAAAGAAGAAGTTGAGCTTCATTATAACCTGTTAAAAAAGAACAACGGTTCGGTTGAGACTATGAAACAGATCGCCGACAATTACAATGAAAGCGTACTCTCGTATGAAACAAGAGGACTGCGCGAAAAAGTGCACGCTTCCGAAATGGATTACAATACAGCGCGGTGGATGTTTTCTCCCGACAGAAAGAAGGGCGATTACGAGGTGCTTGAAAACAGCACCGGATTCGGGCTCTATTATTATGACGGAACAAATGAAGGCGACACAGATGCGTACGCGGCGATCCGCGAGGATATCGCGGATAAAGCTTATGAAAGTTACTATGAAAGCCTTGAGAATTTCAAAGACAATCAAACCGTAAAAAACAATACGGTCATAAAAAAGGCTGCCGCAAAAGGAGAAAAAGCCTGTTCCGCTTTTGCCGCGAAAACGGCGGAGAGACAAAACGGTCAGTAACGGCAAAACTCTGTTGCTGTTGCACAAAATCAAGCAGATTATTTAGTTAAAATCAACAGTCTTTGGCTTTATAATTATTTATTTTTATAAAGGCTGTTGATTTTTCTTTTTTTTTGTGCGATAATTACACTGCATATTATGGATTTGTGTCCCTTCGGCACAGCGCTTTTCAAAGCGAAACCAACAAGGAGGAAAAAAAATGTCAACATTCAAAAAGGCGATAAGTCTGGTGCTCGCAGTCGCGCTGCTTATCGGCACGGTTGCCTGTCTCGGCAGTATTGCCGGGTTAAAGGTCAAGGCCGAAACGCCCACGATAACCGGGCTTGACGGAATTGAAAGAGCGCCCGGTCAGCACGGCAGTTCAACACCCAGAACAAAGGCGGAGCTTGCCGAACAGTATCCCGACGGCTATGTTTACCTTTCCGGTACGGTGTATGAGTTTGAGGAAGGATATTCACCGAAATATGATTTCCAGGATCATATAACACCCACCGACGGTTATGTACAGCCCGGCGATCTTGTTGTTATGTTAATCAAAGCGACATCAAGCGCTCCCTATATGGGCGTTTGCACATACTGGTTTGCGCACACTTATGATTTCTTTGACAACT
>ONON01000120.1 GCA_900319455.1 uncultured Eubacteriales bacterium | reverse complement strand
TTAAGAAAATTGACGCAATGAAACTTGTTATAACAGAACCCGAAAGCCTTGAAGAATACGGGCTTGCGTCCCCTGCCCTTAAAATTACGGTTTCTCTTGACGATGGCAGTAAAGTTATTTACTCATTCGGAGATAAGGATATGTATTCATCCGGCAATTACTTTGTTTCAAGCCTTGAAAACAGTGTGTATCTTGTTGATTACAGACTTTCCGAGGAATTCCCCGATGATGTTTACAGTCTTATTGATGTTGAGGATCTGCCTGAACTTGCTAATTTTAATAAACTTGAGATAAACAGTGAAAGAAAAAACATATCTATTATCAAAAAAGATAAAAGTTATGTTTCCGTTGAAGGCGAAAAAGAAAAAATTCTTCCCGACGAAAAAGCCGAAGAGATTCACACTGCTGCCGGAGCACTCAAGTTTAATAAATGTGTTAATTTTAAAGCTGAATATGACAGCTACGGTCTTGATAAACCGGCATATACACTCAAATTTACATACACGCTTGAAGACGGTGACAGCCTTGAGGCCATTGAAAACGAACTGGTTCTTAAAATAGGTTCGCAAAACGGTGAGGATTATTTTGCCTGTGTGGATAACAGTGAAATGATATACACAATAAACTGTTCTGTTATTGAACCGTTGCTTATTGACAGCGTTGAACAATTGACTGACGAAACTCAGAAAAACGAAAATGAAAACTGAGGTCTAAATAATGAAAAAAACAATTTTTGTCTTCTGTGCAGTTTTACTTGCTTTTTCAATTTGTCTTTTTTGCGGATGCTCAACAGACAAAACCGAAACAGAAATACCGACTGAAAATGATATAACAGTTCAAACAACGGAAGCGACAACTCTGCCCGTACTCAAAGTCAGCCTCGGTGTAACCAAAGCGACAGCTATAGATGAAAAAGTAATGAAGCAAAGCGGAATAATCAAGTGGGTTGATGAATGTAGAGGCATATATGTTTCAGATATGTCTGCTGACAGTATTCTGGACAAAACCGAATTCCGCCACGGAGATATTATTCAGGCAATAGACGGTCGGGAAACAAATACGCTTGACGATGTTTACAGAATACTTGCCGACTACAGCCCGGGAGACAAAATCACAGTAAGCGCTTTCCGTCTTAATCTTTTAAACGGAGAGAGTAAATATTTTGATGTTGATGTAACTTTTCCTGTTCCCGTAAACGGCGACACAACTGCCAATCAAACTTCACAAAGCGGAGAAACTTTATGGGAATGATTGTTTTAAAAGGCAAAAACGCTGTTGAAATTGACAAAAATGAATTTGAGATATTAACCGCAAAATATAATAAAATCTGCGTTGATATCGGCACAGGCGACGGCAGAAACATATATCGAAAAGCAAAAAACAATAAAACCGCTTTATATATCGGTCTTGACCCTGTAAAAGATAATATGGAAGAAACAGCCGTAAAAATTGCCAAGAAGCCTGAAAAAGGCGGACTTGACAACGCGTTACTTGTTGTTGCGACTGCGGAAAAATTGCCTGATGAGCTTCATGGTATAGCTGATAAAGTCACAATTCTTTTCCCATGGGGTATTCTTCTTGAAGGTATAATAAAACCCGAAGAACAGATTATTTCGGCCGTTAAAACAACCTCGAAAAACGGCGCGGAATTTGAATTTATTACAACATACAGCGCAAACTGCGAAGAAAATATGATGGAAACGCGCAATATGCCGGAGTTGAATTTAGAATACTTTAATTCAGAATATAAATCAGTGCTTCAAAATATGGGCTTGATTGTCGAAAACATTGAGATGCTTGACAATGAATTTGTTAAAAAATTTGACTCTAAATGGGCAAGGCGGCTTGCTTTCGGCAGAAAACGCGATTTCTACAGAATAACAGGAAGAATTAATAAAAATGGTTGTTCATAATATTCCGCCTGTTTTTGATAAAAACAGTGAGATACTGATTTTGGGGAGCTTTCCTTCGGTAAAATCCCGCGAAACAAAGTTTTTCTATGGTCATAAGCAAAATCGCTTTTGGAAGATTGTTGCAGAAATCTTTGATTGCTCTGTTCCGCAAACCGTAAACGAAAAAAAGCGGTTTTTAATTGACAATCACATTGCTCTTTGGGATGTTATCGCTCAATGTGAAATAACCGGGAGCTCTGACTTGTCAATAAAAAACGCCGAAGCAAACAACCTTGATATAATACTTAACTCTGCAAACATAAAAAAGATTTTTGTAAACGGCAAAACCGCAGAAAGATACTATAATAAATACTTGTTTGAGAAAATCGGAATAAACGCTGTTTGCCTGCCCTCCACTTCACCTGCAAACGCGGCATACAGCTTTGAAAAGCTGAAAAAAGAATGGAGTAAAATAAAACTCTAAATCATAACCACTAGTAAACTAGTGGTTTGAGCAGGCCCTAAAGGGCCGCCTACTGGCTTGCCGACTGGAAGTCGGCATTGAAAT
>ONON01000043.1 GCA_900319455.1 uncultured Eubacteriales bacterium | reverse complement strand
TCGGGGATGGCGAAAACGCCGATGCCGCCGAAGGAACGGGTCGCAACGGGCAGGACCTCGCCCTGAGCGATATAGGAGCGCAGATTTCCTTCGCTGTCGCACTGAAGACGGAAGAAGGTGATATCCGAGGGAGCAATGTCGCCTTCGAGAGTTCCGCGAGTGAAATCGGGCTCGCTGCCTGCCGGCTCGAGAAGTCTGTGCTGAATGAGCTGATATTTTACGCCGCAGCCGTCGCACATCTTGCAGCTCGGGGTGTTGCCGCAGTGGAAGCCCATAAACGTATCGGTAAGCTTATAATCGAATTTGCCGCCGATTTCCTCATCATAGATATATTTGGGAACGGAATTGTTGATATCGAGCAGGGTGACCGCGTCCTGAGTGACGCAGGCGCCGATATACTCGGAGAGGGTGCCGTAGATATCGACCTCGCAGGCGACGGGGATTCCGCGCGCGGCAAGGCGTGAATTGACATAGCAGGGCTCAAAACCGAACTGTTCGGGGAAAGCGGGCCAGCATTTATCGGCAAAAGCGACATATTTTCTGTCGCCCCTGTGATTTTCCGCCCAGTCGAGAAGAGTCAGCTCAAACTGAGCCATTCTCTCGAGCATATCCTCATAGATATTCCCGCCCATTTCCTTTTTCATATCGGCGATGACTTCGGGAATCCTCGCGTCGCCCGCGTGCTCCTTGTATGAAACAAGCAGGTCGAGCTCGCTGTTTTCCTCAATTTCAACGCCTATCTCATAGAGCCCTTTTATCGGGGCGTTGCAGGCGAAGAAATCCTGCGGGCGCGGACCGAAGGTGATAATCTTGAGATTCTTAACGCCGATAATTCCTCTTGCGACGGGGATGAAATCTTTTATCATCTTTACGCAGTCCGCCGCGTCGCCGACCGGATATTCGGGGATATATGCGCTGAGCTTTCTCATGCCGAGATTGTAGGAGCAGTTGAGCATTCCGCAGTAAGCGTCGCCTCTGCCGTCGATGAGGTCGCCGTCTCCCTCCGCGGCGGCTATGCACATCGCGGGGCCGTCGAATTTTTTGACAAGCAGCGTCTCGGGAGTCTCGGGTCCGAAATTGCCGAGGAATACTACGAGCGCGTTGACGCCGTGCGCCTTTACATCGTCAATTGCCTTCTGCGCGTCGGCTTCGTTTTCAACGGTGACGGGGCATTCATAGAGTCCTTCGCCGAAAGCGGAAACGATATTCTTCCTGCGCATTTCGGAAAGGCCGATGGGGAAGCAGTCTCTTGAAACGGCAATTATGCCTAATTTTACTTCGGGAATGTTCATATTATATCTCCTTACTGAAATTGATTTTTATTTCTTTATTCATACAGTCGAGCGAATCCTTGCCGACATAGAGCGTGTATTCATCCTCAAGGAACCATGATTTTGTTTCGGGGTTGTAGAATTTCAGATCACCGGTGTTGATTTCAACCTTAGCGGGGACGCTTTCTCCCGCCGGAACAAATACTTTTTGAAATCCCTTGAGCAGCTTTACGGGATGCTCTCCGCCCGCGCCGGCGTATACCTGCACGACCGTTTTGCCGTCTCTGTCTCCGGTGTTCTTCACGGTCAGGGAAACGGTAATCTTACCGTCCTCCTCTTTTGCTCTGACTCTCTGATAGGCGAAGGAGGTGTACGAGAGGGCGAAGCCGAAGGGATAAGCGGGTTCCTTTCCTTCCTTATCGAGCAGGGTGTAGCCGTGATAATAGCCGTAGGTGATATCTCTGGTCTTGTCGCCGGGGAAGAGGAAATCGGGGTAGTCATCCTCGCTCTTCGCGATTGTGAACGGCAGGTGACCCGAGGGATTGACCTCGCCCGAAATCAGCTTGGCGAGTGCGTTTCCGCCCTCCATACCGCCGTAGAACGAGTGGAGAATCGCCGACACGGAATCCTTCCATTCCTCGATTACATAAGCGGAGCCGCCGATTATATTGACTATAACATTTTTGCAGGATGCCGCAGCGTGGCGAATCAGCGCCGCTTCGTCGCGCGGGATACGCAGCGAATATCTGTCTCCGCCCATTCCCTTTTCCTGCACGGAATCGCTCTTTGAGAAATTCGCGAGGTTTTCGCCCTCCTGCTTATAGTCGCTGCCGATGCAGAGGATGACAGCGTCGCATTTCTTTATTTCGCTCTCTTTCGGAGTCAGGCTCGTGCCCTCGCACAGAACGACGTTTTCTTTTCCGTAAATATTGCACAGGCCCTCATAGGGCGTGACGGTATATGGAGCGAATACCGAGCTTGAGCCGTGGTCGCCGACATTTATCTTATTCGCGTATCTGCCGACTATCGCAATCTTCTTCGGCTTCTCAAGCGGTAAAATGCCGTTGTTTTTCAGAAGCACCGTTCCTTCAAGAGCGGCTCTCTCGGCGAGCTCAATATGCTCCTTTGAGCAGACGACGCTCTTATCGGTCTTTTTGATTTTCGGTGTGATTTTTATCAGCGCGCGCAGGATGCTTTCAACGGAATCGTCAATATCCTGCATGGTTATTCTGCCGGTTTTCAGCGTAACAGGCAGCGCGGCATAGTGCATAATCTGGGGCATCTCGATATCGAGGCCCGCCTTGAGCGCCTTCGGAGCATTGCGCACGCCCATGAGGAAATCGGAGATGGTGAAGCCCTCGAAGCCCCATTGATCCCTGAGAATATCCTTGAGCAGATACTTGCTCTCGCAGCAGTGGTCACCCCTGAAAAGATTGTAAGCGCCCATTATCGACATTGCGCCGGCGTCAATACACGCTTTGAAATGGGGGAGATAGACCTCGTGAAGAGTGACCTCGTCGCAGTCAACATTGACATCGAAGCGGATATTCTCGATGCTGTTGAGCGCATAGTGTTTAGGGCAGGCGATAACGCCCTTTTCCTGGACCGCCCTTGTAAGCGCGACTCCCATTTTCGAGAGCAGGAACGGGTCCTCGCCGTAGGTTTCCTGCGCTCTGCCCCAGCGGGGATTGCGCAGCAGATTAATGCAGATGCCCGCGAAATAGTTGCCGCCGAGAGCGACGACCTCATCCGCCATCGCCGAGCCGATTTCGTATTCGAGCTCATCGTCAAACGAGGCGCCTCTCGCCATTGAAACGGGGAAGCAGGTGCTGTTGCCCATAACTATGCCTCTCGGCCCGTCGGTGAAAGCAACCGCGGGAATACCGAGCCTTTTTACTCCGCCCGCGAGGCAGGGGCGGCAGTTGTATTTCTGCCCTTTTGTGATTAAATCAAAACCGTTTCTCAAAAGGAACTGCCTGCCCGAAATCATACGCAGTTTTTCACGCAAAGTAAGCTGACCGCGCAGGTGAGCGCAAACCGTTTTAAGCTGTTTTGCGCAGGGGTCGGATTCATAGTGCCTTACAGCCTGTTCAAAATTCATTTGAAAAACTCCCTTATACAGTTATAAGCATTCCTTTACGGCAGGGTATATTCTGAGGTATTTTTTATATTTTTCGTTATAAAAATCAACCAGTGACGCATCGGGCTCAACAGTTTCTTTAACTTTATAAAACTCATTTTCCGCAGCGGAATATTCATCCGCGTTCAGTACGCTTTTCGCGGCGAGCATTGCCGCTCCGAGAGCTCCCCCGTGTTCGAGAACGGGTATTTCAAGCGTGATATTCAGCACGCTTGCGAGGATTTTGAGCCACAGTCTGTTTTTTGTGCCTCCGCCGCAAACCTTTGATTTTTCAATATCGGCGCCGAGAGAGCGTATTATGTCGATATTCTGCCTTAAAGCGAAGGCAACGCCCTCAAGCACGGCAACTGTCATCTCCTGCTTTGCCGTGTTCATCGAGAGCCCGAGAAATGCGCCGCGTATGTTTGAATCATTGACCGGCGAGCGCTCGCCCATAAGATAAGGCAAAAACTGAACATCGCTTTTACCTGCGTATTTTTCCGCCTGTGAAAAATCATATTGAGTTGCGAGAATATCCTCAACCCACCACTTCTGAGCGGAGGCGGCGGAAAGAATGCAGGCTAAATAGTGATATTTTCTGTTAGCGGAGCAGAATGTGTGAATGGCGTTTATTTTGTCGCACTCATAACTGTCACAGGTTACAAACACCGTGCCCGATGTTCCCAGCGAGATGTTGCAGCTGCCGTTATCAACTGTGCCCGTGCCTATTGCGCTCGCCGCGTTGTCGCCCGCTCCGATAACAATTTTAACCCTGCCGAAGCCGAGCCGGGCGGCGATTTCATCTTTTAAATAACCTACGCATTCGTCGCTCTCATAAACCTTCGGGAGCATGGTTTCATCAATGTGAAACACTTCGAGCATAGGCTTTGACCACTCCCTTTTGCCGGTGTCAAAATAAAGCGTACCGGCGGCGTCGGAAACATCGGTTGCGAAACTGCCTGAAAGCATATAGGCAACATAATCCTTCGGCAGCATAATCTTGCTTATTCTGTCAAAATTTTCGCGCTCGTTTTCATACATCCACAGCACCTTGGGCGCGGTAAATCCGGCAAAGGCTATGTTGCCCGTGCAGTCAAGCAGAAAATCCCTGCCGACTTCATTATTGAGGTATTCAACCTGCTTTTCGCTTCTGCCGTCATTCCATAAAATCGCGGGTCTTATTACCTCATCGTTCTTATCAAGCGTGACAAGGCCGTGCATCTGCCCCGAAAAGCTGATTGCGCAAACCTGAGATTTGTCTATACCCGCCGTTACCTCCTCAAGGGTGGCGAGCGACGCCCGGAGCCAGTCGGACGGGTTTTGCTGCGACCAACCGGGTTGCGGATAATAAACAGGGTAATCCCTGACCGCCGACGCGATAATCTTATTCTCACTTATAAGCAGGGCTTTTGTTGACGATGTGCCTATGTCAAGGCCTATAAAGTATTTCATAACATTCTCTCCGTTTCGGTTATATGCTTTTATTATACATTTATTGAGTGAAAATTCAATTATTATTTAAAAAGCCCCCTCGGTGTATTGATTTATTTTACGAAAAGTAATAATCTGTTAGTATAAACCTGCGGGAGAGTGAGCTATGAACCGTAAAAGATTTTTTTTGATATGCGCGGCGGCCGCCGTTTTATTCATCTGCGTTATGCTCAAAGTGTTCCTTTATTTCGGCTACAACCGCGCCGTTACAAAAATATGTGAAACGCCCGGGCTTGACAGTGAATTTGTGCCGCAGGGCTCAAGCAAGCTGATTGCGGAAAACACATATCTTTTTTGCGGATATATGGACAATGACGAGCCGTCAAGAGTTTTTCTTGTTAAAAACGGCGATGTTAAAATGATAAAACTGCGCAACACCGACGGCAGCGACTATAATTGGCACGCGGGCGGAATAACCTGCGCGGGCGAATATGTGTATATCAGCAACGCGGGGCAGCTTTTTATCATTAACAAAAGCGAACTGCTTCGCGCGCCGGACGGCGGCACCGTACAGTTTGCCGGCAGTGTTGAGGTGCCCTGCCGTTCGTCATTTTGTTCCTGCGACGGCAATATGCTTTATGTGGGCGAATACCACGCGAAAGGCTACGACACCGACGGCAGCCATATGCTTTCCACTCCCGACGGCAGTCAATACTATGCCCTTGTTTTCGCTTACAGGTTAAGCCCCGCGGCGGCATACGGCATTGATTCATCATCCCCCGCCGCGGTTTACTCAATATGTGACAAAATTCAGGGGTTCGCGGTTGCCCCCGGCGGCAGAGCGGTTCTTTCGCAAAGCGCGGGGATTATGAACTCATACCTGAAATATTACGATATAAACGGCGGGGCGGACGGCACATTCAATTACAACTCAAAAAGCGTTCCTCTTTATTCGCTGGATTCAAAACGGTTCATAAATGAACTGAAAATGCCGAGGATGAGCGAGGATATTGAATGCGTTGACGGCAAAATACTTGTAAGCTTTGAGGCGGGCGCAAAAAAATTCGGCGGCGGCGCTTTGCCGTTCACCGAAAAACACTGCGTTCTTATTGATATTGATTAACGGGGAGAAAAAAATGGAGAAAAAAGTTTATTACAGAGGGCTTGCCGGCACCTGCTGGTACAATTTCACCGAGGCTCTCGCTTACGCGCTGACCTATAAGCCGACGCCCGAAAATGTTGTTTACACAAAAAGAATACATTACGGCAGTGAAAAGCCGCAGTATATAAACACCTACTGCCGCAAAGATCTTGCGGATGTTAAAAAGCCGCTTCTTATATATGTTCACGGCGGAGGCTTTGTTTCGGGCATTACGGATATGCGCAACACCTACATTCAGAATTTTGCGAAGGCCGGTTATTTCACCGCCTCCGTTTCATACACCTACGCGCCTAAAAAAACTTATAAACAGATTATCGCCGAGGTGTGCAAAGCCGTTGATTTCATTCTTGACAGCGCCGAAAAAAACAAACTCGACACCGGCAATATCGTTCTCGCGGGCGAGAGCGCGGGCGTTTATTTTATTATGTACCTTGCCGCCCTCGCGGCGGATAAGGGGCTTGCGTCAAAGCTCGGCGTTACATTCAGACACAATGAGGATTTCAGAGTAAGGGCGATGGTCGCTCACTGCGGCTGTGTTGACCTTAAAAGGCTGCTCAGTCCCGACTGCCCGCAGTCGAAATTTCCCGATATGAAAATGATGGTATGCTCTTTTCTCGGAATGAATTATAATGAAGCGAGAAGGTTTCTCAACACCGATGACGGAGCGCTCGCGTCTCCTCATATAACCGCGGGTTTTCCGCCGGCGTTTTTCACCACCTGCAGCAGGGATTGGCTGAGGTTTGAAGGACGCGATATGATGAAGGAATATGAAGCACTCGGCATTGATTACAGCCATTTTGAAGGCACGGGAATAATCGGCAACCACGCCTGGACAATTGTTACAAAATTCCGTAAAGGCAGAGAGTGCTTTGCGAAAACGATGGAATTTCTTGAGAAATATATTCACTGATAACATAATTACAAAAGGGCTTGCGGAGTTTTAATTATCTGCAAGCCTTTTTATTATTCTTTGATTTCTTCAATTATTCTGAGTGCGCAAACCGCGATTACAAGCTGAACAAGCAATATTTCAAAAATCACCCTGTCTGTGCAAATTGAAAAAACAAACATTGCAAGCCCCGCGAAAATCAGTCCGACATAAACAAGGCCCTTGCCCGCTTTGCGGCTTTCTTCTGTTTTTGTTTTTTTAACCATTACCGTTCCCGAAGCGATGGCCGCAAGTGAAAAAATTAAAACCGCCGCGCCTAAAACAGGCATTTTTCCTCTCCCCTTTCAAGGCAGTAGCCGTCAAACTTTTCAACAGCCGCCTTTCTTTTTCTGACACTGACGGGCAGAACGGTGCCGTCGGATATAACCGCTCCGCACTCATTAATTCCGGTTATGAATTTCATATTTACCGTAAAGCTTTTGTGAATGCTCAGAAATTCATTTTCGGGCAGCAACCTCATAAAATCGCCGAGTTTGCCGACTATTTCCGTTTTGCCGCTTACCGTATATACGCTCAGATGCCTGTTATAGCTTTCAACATAAACAATCTCATCAACTCTGACCGCCGTTCTTCTGTTGCGCCACCTGAGCGTGATTGTGCTGCTCATTTCAATTCCCTCCTTAAAAATAAAAAGACACCTCCGAAGGGCAGTCACTCGTAAAACAGTAATGCCTCAAAGAGCGACCTTCGCACATCTTTGCAGGTATTCCTCTTCGGAATACGGAAAG
>ONON01000193.1 GCA_900319455.1 uncultured Eubacteriales bacterium | reverse complement strand
TCGGTAAAGAATATGTTTACAACATCATCATTTCCGAGTTCAAAAATTCCGTCAAGCCCGTCATCGCGAACATTTTCGTAATCAATAAGATAATTGAATTTCATAAAAACCCTTTTTATTTGATTTTTGTAACCACTTCAAGCCCGGGGAAGCTGTCAATAAACTCCTGAACAGCCTGAGCCGAGGGCATTGCCGCCGAGCAGGAATGCGCCGAAACAAGCATTGAGGCCGAGGCGGTCGCGAACTCAAGAGCCTTATCAATCGGTTTGCCCTGAAGGAGCGAATAAATAAATGCCGAAGCGTAGCCGTCGCCGCCGCCGAAGCCCTTGAGAAGCTTTACGGGGTGCGTGCCTACTTTGTAGATTGAGCCGTCGTTGAGGTACGCGTATGAGCCCTCTTTGCCGTGCTTGATAATAACAATCTTGTTGCCGTAGCCGAACCAGCGCGCGGCCGATTCCTCATCGTTCGCGCATTTTCCCTCAAGCGCTTCCGTCAGGTCAAACTCCTCACGCGAGCCGAGAATAATGTCGCTGTTTTTGGCGGCTATTGAATAATAAAGAGAGATTTCGTCAAAATTCTTCCATGTGTAGCTTCTGTAGTCTATGTCAAAAATAACAACAAGACCGTTTTTCTTCGCAAGGAAGAGTGTCTTGAGAGCCGCCTCTCTTGAAGGGCTGCAGCACAGAGCCGTGCCCGAAATAACAACGGCTTTTGCCTTTTTGATGTAATCCTCGTCAACATCGTCAACGCTTACCTGAAGGTCGGCCACGCCGTCGCGGTACATAAGAATACTGCTCTGAGTGGGGCTGAGAATTTCGGTGAAGGTGAGGCCTAACTTCTCACCGTTTGTGCACCTTGTGATGTGTGAAACATCAATGCCGTCATTCTCAAAATACTTTATAACATAAGTGCCGAACTGGTCGTCGCTGACCTTTGCTATAAAACCGCATTTCGCACCGAGCCGCGCAAGGCCTACGGCGATATTGGCGGGCGAACCGCCCACATATTTGTTGAAATTGCTGCTCTCCCAAAGGGGCATATTCATATCCGTAGGGTTAAAGTCGATGGCAACTCTGCCTATCGGAATAACGTCAAGTTCTTTGCTGCTGTCAAATTCAATAAATGCCATTGCTGTTTCCTCCCTTATCAATCGTCATAAGCTTTTCCGGCACAGCCGAAAATTTTTATATGCTTCATCGCGTTGAGATAAGCGCCTTCTTCCTCCGCGGTCTGAAGGTCGTAATATCCTTTGATTTTGCCCGACTCATAAGCCTCGCGCACCGTTTTCTCAACGCTGTCAAACGTGGCGGTGGCTATGTTGATTTTGCAGATTCCCAGTTCAATGCACTTTTTGAAATCCGCTTCGCTTATTCCCGTGCCTCCGTGAAGCACAAGGGGAACATCTACGCTGTTCCTGATTTTTTCAAGAATGTCAAAACGGAGCTTCGGTTCTTCTTTATAGTTGCCGTGGGCGTTGCCTATCGCAACCGCGAGAGCGTCCATTTCAACCTTTTCGCAAAACTCAGCCGCCTGAGCGGGGTCGGAACAGTTTACCGCTATATCCTCGCTGCCGTCTTCACTGCCGCCCACACAACCGATTTCGCACTCGATATCCGCCCCGTATTGCGCCGCGGTAACGGCGATTTCGGCGCACTGCATCATATTCTCCTCAAACGGCAGGTGCGAGCCGTCAAACATAACCGAGGAGAAGCCTATATCGAGAGCCTGCGTTATTTTCTCAACCGTTTTGCCGTGGTCAAAATGAACGGCAACCGGCATTTCACTGTTTTCAGCCGCCGCAACCATAAGCGGACCTATGAGCTCAATCGGAGAGTTTTTAAGCCTGACCTCCGCAATCTGGATTATAGCGGGGCTTTCGGTCTCCTCAACCGCGCGCAGGATTCCCTTGACCATTTCCATATTGGCAACGCTGAAACTGCCCACGGCGTATTTGCCCTCTTTCGCTCTCCAAAGCAGATCGCTCATATTTACCAATGGCATATTATCGCCTCCGTAACTGCTGATTTATAAATTATATCATCTTTATAACAAAATCTCAATCAAAAATTTTAAAATATGTCAATTTATTTTAATAACCGTAAAAAATGAATATTTTTATTGATTAATTACAAAATATATAGTAAAATATGATTTGATATTTGACTGATTGTTTTTACACAGATATTCGGAAGTCACCCGAATCACAGCAAGGGGGATATAAGAATGAACGAATCAAAACCGGTAGTTCAGCTCAGCAAAACCGGCGAGGTTATAAAGGTTTTTGAATCTTCCGCACAGGCTTCGCAGGAAACAGGCGTTAATGTCAAAGGCATTCGCGACACGTTAAACGGAGTGCAGAAAACCTCCGGCGGGTTTGTTTGGAAATATGCCGATGAGGCGCCCGCCGCGCCCGCGAAAAAAGCCGCGAAAACAAAAAAGGCTTCATCCGCGCAGGAGGAAAAGCCCGATGAAAAGCCGGCGGCAAAAGCAAAAAAAGTTGTTGAGCCTGAGGCGGAAAAGCCTGTTAAAAAAACCGCGGCAAAGGCAAAAAAAGAGGCTGAACCTGAGGTTGAAAAGCCCGTTAAAAAAACCGCCGCAAAGGCGAAAAAAACTGTTGAGAAGGCAGTTGAAGAGCCTGTAAAAAAGGCGGCAAAAACACCGAAAAAGCCTGCCGCGGAAAAAGAGGAGAAGCCGGTTGAACCCGAGGCGCAGCCTGTTGCCGAGGTGCCGGAAAAAGCTGTTGAGCCGGTTGTTCTGGCTGCCGAAACAGTAACGGAGCCTGCGGCCGAAACGGCTGAAGAGGCGTCTGTTGAAGAAACTGCCGAAAACGCTGTTGAAAAACCTGTTGAGCAGGTTGCCCCGGAAGAGACCGTTACGCCTCCCGAAAAAACCGTTGAGGAGGCAGCGGAAGAACTTACCGCCGCCGTTGCCGAAACGCCCGGAGAAGAAGCCGCCGCTTCCGTTGAAATCACCATCGATGATGATGACGATGACGACGATGACGATGATGATGACGATGATGACGACGAAGATGACGACGAAGATGATACGGAAGTTCCCGACTTCAACCGTCACCCCGACCCCTCTCAGAAGCAGGAAAACCACAAAAAATCGGGCGGAGTTCTGAATCAGATTAAATCCGTTTTGTTTATGGAGATAGGCAAAAAGAAGGGCGACTCCAAATCAAAAGAGCCTAAATCCAAAGAAGAAAAAGCAAAGGCAAAAGAGGATAAAACCAAAAGCAAATCTTCCAAGAACCTGTTTGTTTTTGAGGAGAAAAAAAGATTTTAAATCACCTTAACGGGTCCGTTTTTGCGGATCCGTTTTTTGCTTTATTTTTTCTGAAATGAGGCGTCGGGCAACAAGCCGGCGCCCGCTTTCTTGCAGTTAGGAGTTAGAAGGTAGGAGTTAGGAATTAGAAATTTGGAATTATAATCTGTAGGGGCGATTATCAATCGCCCGCCATTTGCAGTTAGGAATTAGGAGTTAGGAATTAGAAATTAGAAATTCGGAATTTGTAATTATAACCAGTAGGGGCATATTACGAGCAAAGCGAGTAACAAGGTTCTGCCGAAGGCAGGTTCTTATTATCAATCGCCCGCTATCTGCAGTTAGGAGTTAGGAATTAGAAATTAGAAATTCGGAATTAAAACCT
>ONON01000155.1 GCA_900319455.1 uncultured Eubacteriales bacterium | reverse complement strand
GGGAAAGCGATAACAAGGCATATTATTGTTGCTTCAATTCCGAACCATATTGAGCGCAGAAAAGTCGGCAGATATTTTGTAAGAGCCCTGATATTGTCTAATGTAAAATCACCCGAAGAAGTTGTAAATGAGTAATATACTACAAAAATCAGCGGCGCGATAATAAACAGTGCGGCCCATACAATATACGGTGAGGCTACAAGCCGTGAACCGAGTGAAGAACGGGTATTCATAAATATTCTTCCTCCCCGTTGTGTTCATCTTCTTCAGGTTCTTCGGCATTTGACAGTTCTTCGTATTCTTCACTGAATGAGCTGTAGTCACCGAACATACCGGAATATTCAGATTTTTTCATAATGTGTATTGCGTCCGGTTCAATATAAAGGCCTATACGGTCGCCTTCAGCCTGATAATCCGTCGATTGAATCATCCACTTAAAGCCGCCTATATCGACTATCATTTCATAGTGAACACCCTTGAATGTAACTGAGGTTACGGTGCCTTTGAGCATTCCTTTATCAAGGGGAACCACATCAACATCCTCAGGGCGAACAACAACATCAACCTGTTCATTCGGCGCGAAGCCTTTGTCAAGGCATTCAAATTTCTGACCTGAAAACTGGCAATAAAGGTCTTTAAGCATAATACCGTCGATAATATTGCTTTCGCCTATAAAATCGGCGACAAAAGCGTTCTTCGGTTCGTTATAAATATCTTCGGGAGTGCCTATCTGCTGAATAAGACCGTTGTCCATAACAACGATTGTATCCGACATCGAGAGCGCTTCCTCCTGGTCATGCGTAACATATATAAAAGTGATGCCGAGCCTTTGCTGAATATTTTTAAGCTCAACCTGCATATCTTTGCGAAGTTTCAGGTCAAGTGCACCGAGAGGTTCGTCAAGCAAAAGAACTCGCGGCTTGACGGCAAGCGCACGGGCTATGGCAACACGCTGCTGCTGACCGCCGGAAAGCGAGCTGATATGGCGCTTTTCAAAGCCTTTTAGGTTAACAAGCTCCAGCATCTCTTTAACAGTTTCTTTTATTTCTTTTTCAGGCAGATGTCTCAGACGCAGACCGAACGCGACATTTTCATAAACATTAAGATGAGGAAAAAGTGCATAACGCTGAAATATTGTGTTGACCTGCCTTTTATGAGGAGGAACACCGTTTATTTTTCTGCCTTCAAAAAAAATCTCACCTTCATCCGGTTCAATAAAGCCGCCGATTATACGCAAGGTTGTAGTCTTGCCGCATCCTGAAGGCCCCAGCAGAGTGATAAACTCGCGGTCATGAATGGAAAGATTGAGATTTTTAAGCACAGTGTTATCACCGTAAGCAACGGTAATGTTTTTCAAATCAAAGATTATGTTGTTTTCCAATTAGCAGCCCCTTTCTTTGCACAAAATAAGCACTTTCGGTACCGTGTGCAGATTAATTGTAAATATAAAACAATTATATATAAAAGTCAATAAAATTATTTAGAAAAGTTTTAACTTGAATTTTGTTTACGGCAGTTCGCTTTCATCAATAAGTCCTTTTGCCGAAATGTCCGATATATCTTCAAGAGGAATGGCTGTGATGTCGTCGGAAACGAGAAAAAGAAAGTTTTCTTCAATCTTTTTAAAACTGCCAGACAGCGTTTCATATCTTCCGCCGTCTTTATATTTATCACTGACAAAAAACGTAACCTCTATTTCGGGGTGTTCTGAGGCATTTTTGTTTAATAAACTCAGTTTACGGTTTAACTTTTCAATTTCTTCTTTTTCCGGTTTAATCTTTTTTACGGTTGTTCTTGCGGTTTCATCAATGGCGTCTCCGTAGCCTGTCAGTGCGGCAAAAGGCGCAAACTGTGCAGCCCGGTTTACCATACTCATTCGTGGGTGATAATCTGAGTTGTGGTGCGGCAGATTGATTATATTGTCGTATTTTCCGCTCATTTTTTCGCCTCTTTATTTTTTATGACCGCCTATTTGGCTGTTTCTCTCTTTTGCGGTTGCTCCGTCTTTGAAACTCAGGCCTTTTAATATTGCATTCTTGCCGTATTTTCTCTGTATTTCAAGAACGGCGCGTTGACGGCTTGTTTCTTTTTCAGCATCCGATTTGCTTTTTATGAGTTCTTTTTCTGCTTTTTTATAGTCGGTGAAAAGGTCAAGCTGCTCATATTCAATATTATTGCTTAAACTGCTTTCGGGTAAAATATGATTTGCCGCTATATTAAGCCTCCTGATAAGAAGACTTCTATCCGTAATATCGCAGAAAAGTTTATATGACGCATCAGAGATTGTTTTTTGCAAAGAAGTGCTTTTGCCGAGATTTATGCTTCCGTGAGCTGATTTGGGAACAGGCCTTCCGTAATAATCTTTTTCAATTTCGCCTTTATATTCTCGTCTGCGTTTCAGATCGGTAAGGTTTTCCGTATCATAATTTATATTTATAACAATCTGATCTGTACAAAGGCCTTTGTCCAAAAGGTCAAGGGCAAGTGCATCTGCCATTTCGCGTATTACAATACCCGCCTGTTCATTTGTGTATCCGCACTTGAGAACCTGACCGGAGCTCAGTGAATTATTTTCGGGCTTATAGGCCTTTATATCGGCAATTGTGCAGGGCTCATATCCCCATGCGTGGTCAATAAGCAGTTCGGCGTTAACTCCAAATAGTTTGTAAAGCAAATCCTCATTGTGATGTGAATTTCTGTCACCGACAGAACATTTCGCTATATCCCCCATAGTGAATATTCCGTATTTTTCAAGACTTTTCGCAATACCTTTGCCCACTCTCCAAAAATCAGTAAGCGGCGTATGCTCCCACAGAAGTTTTCGGTAGCGCATTTCATCAAGTTCGGCTATGCGTACGCCATCGCTGTCGGGAGGAATATGCTTTGCAACAATATCCATGGCGATTTTGCAAAGATAGAGGTTTGTGCCTATGCCGGCAGTTGCGGTAATTCCCGTTTCTCGCAGAACCTCTTTAATTATCTTCATCACAAGCTCGTGTGCGGCTAATTTATATGTATTGAGATAATTTGTTAAATCCATAAATACTTCGTCAACTGAGTAAACATGTATATCTTCGGGGGAAATATATCTCATATAAATTGAAAAAATCCGTGCGCTTATTTTCATATATTCAGCCATCTGCGGGGGAGCGATTAAAAAATCAAGTTCAAGAGATGGGTCGGATTCAAGAGCATTTATATCAAAAGATTTTGCAGTAAACTTCCGCCCAGGAGCGACGGATTGCCTCAGGGAGTTTATCTCTCTGACTTTTTCGTTAACTTCAAAGAGCCTTGCCCTTCCGGGTATTCCGAATGATTTAAGAGAAGGTGAAACGGCAAGGCAGATTGTTTTTTCGGTTCTTGTCGGGTCAGCAACAACAAGATTTGCACGTAATGGGTCAAGCCCCCGCTCGACGCATTCAACAGAGGCATAAAAAGATTTTAAATCTATTGCTGCATAAGTCTTATCAGGCATCATTTCACCGCTTTTTGTTTTTGTTTACAGACACTTTAAATGATTATAACAGAATAGTAATATATTAACTTTAAAATATCAATAACAAATAATTGATTTTTTTCAAAAAAAGTCTTGCAAAAACTTAAATGCTGTGTTAATATATCTCTCGCATTTGTGAACCGTCATTTACCGGTGACGGGAGTTAATGCCAAAAACATTAAAGCTGATGTTCCTCTTTCAATCAATTTGTTACGAACATCTGAAAAAATCGGAGGAAGAAAAAATGAATTCAGCAGATGCACTCAAATTGATTGCACAAGACTCTGTCAAGGAGCAGGCACCCGAGATTAATATCGGTTCCACTGTAAAAGTTCACGTTAAAATCCGTGAAGGCAACAAAGAGAGAATCCAGGTTTTCGAGGGTATCGTTATCGCGCGCCGCGGTTCAGGCGTTTCAGAAACCTTTACAGTTCGCAGAATTTCATACGGCGTTGGTGTTGAGAGGGTTTTCCCCATTCATTCCCCAAATGTTGTCAAGGTTGAACTCGTAAGATACGGCCGTGTTCGCAGGGGCAAGCTTTATTATCTGAGAGACAGAGTCGGTAAGGCTGCCAAAGTCAAAGAACTCATTGTTAAAGAAAAATAATTATGAGTGAGGGTGTAACAAATTTATGTTACACCCTTTTTTCAAAATTCAGCGGTAATTGTGTGGTGAGAAAATGGTTCGTTTTGATGAGTGGTTTGTACCTTATAATCGTGCCGAACCTCCTGAGCCGAAAACAAAAAAAGATAAACATCCGGTTCTTACCATGATTGTTTTTGATGTTATTGATTCTGTTAAAACATCAATTATTATAGTTTTTTTTCTTTTTACATTTGTGTTTCGCGCTGTAGGAGTTGAAGGAACTTCAATGGTCCCGACTCTGAATGACGGAGACTGGCTTGCGGTTACAGCTGTGAATATCAAACCCGTTGAAAGGGGAGATATTGTTGTTGTAACTCAGCCATGGGAGCGTAATGTTCCCATTATAAAGCGTGTTATAGGCGTTGAAGGTGACATTATATATATAGACTATGTCGCAGGCGATGTTTATGTAAATAATAAAAAGCTCATCGAAAATTACATTAGTGAAAAAACGCATTTACGCTATGATGTAAACTTTCCGCTTATTGTTCCGGAAGGATGCATTTTTGTTATGGGTGACAACAGAAACGACTCACTCGACAGTCGTTCAAGCGAAATAGGTTTTATCAATGAAAATTATGTTCTCGGCAAAACCGTTTTAAGATTTCATCCTTTATCACAATGGAGGATAGAGGAAAAGGAGGCAAAAAATGTTTAAAGGCAGCAAAGCGCAGGCAAAGGTCGCGACCTTTTGTTTTGAGTTTGTTTCAATTTTTTCAATGGCTTCAATAGCCATTGCCTTTTGCTTTACATTTCTGTTCAGAACAGTGGTAGTTGACGGCAGTTCGATGAATCCTACACTTTGGGATGGCGATCGGCTTATCATTACAGCGACAACAAAAAATATTGAATACGGTGATATTGTTGTGTGCAGTCAACCGAATCCAATGGAAAAAACTCTGATAAAACGCGTGATTGCTACAGAAGGTCAGACTGTTGAAATAGATTTTGAAAACGGAATAGTTCGCGTTGACGGCAACATTTTAAATGAACCTTATATTGCCGATCCTACAACAATGTATGAAGGTATGAACTTCCCTCAGACAGTTCCGGAAGGCTGTGTTTTTGTGATGGGAGATAACCGTCTTCACTCGACAGACAGTCGTTCCGATATGGTTGGTTTTATCAGAGAAGATTATGTAATGGGTAAAGTGCTTTTCAGAATGGCTCCGAATTTTAATCTTCATATCGCAGAGTTTTGAATGTTATGAATGATAATGTTACGGTTCAGTGGTTCCCGGGCCATATGGCAAAAACACGGAGAATAATAAAAGAGAATTTAAAATTGGTTGACGGTGTGTGTGAAATAGTTGACGCCCGTGTGCCTGAAAGCAGCCGCAATCCGGAGCTTGATATATTAATTGAGCGCAAACCGAGAATAGTTCTTTTGAACAAAGCTGATCTTGCCGACGAAAACGCCACTGCGAAAAAAATTAAAGAACTAAAGCAAAACGGTGTGGTTGCACTGGCGGTCGATTGCCGCAGCGGCAGGGGGCTTGATAAATTTCACTCAGCCGTTAAAGAAGCATTGAGCGAAAAAATTAAACAAAATGAAGAACGCGGTATGCAGGGTAAAGCGTTGCGGGTAATGGTTGTCGGTATTCCCAACACTGGCAAATCCTCATTTATAAACCGTATGGCGGGCAAATACCGCGCTAAGGTTGCCGACAGACCCGGAGTAACAACAACAAGCCAATGGTTTGCAATC
>ONON01000072.1 GCA_900319455.1 uncultured Eubacteriales bacterium | reverse complement strand
TTACCTGCTCCTGATAAACAATACATCCGTATGTTACATCAAGAATGTTTTTCAATAACGGAGTGTCATATTTTATTTTTTGCGGATTATGCCTGTTGGCGATATATTCCGGTATTGATTCCATCGGACCGGGTCTGTAAAGAGATATAACCGCAATCATATCCTCAATGCTTTGCGGGCTCAGTCCGATAAGAACATTGCGCATACCCGCGGATTCAAACTGGAAAACCCCTTCTGTCTGACCTTCACAGAGCATTGAAAAGACATTTTCATCTTCTGTATTAATGTTGTTCAAGTCAAAACCGGGCTGTTTCTGTTTAATGGATTTAACAGTGTCATCAATTACAGTCAATGTTCGCAAACCGAGAAAGTCCATTTTAAGGAGCCCCAACTCCTCAAGGGCCGTCATCGTGTACTGAGTGACTACCGTATCTTCGTTTTTCGCGAGCGGAACATAAGAAACAACGGGCAAATCCGTAATAACAACACCTGCCGCATGTGTTGAGGTGTTGCGGGGCATTCCTTCGACTTTGCGGGCAAGGTCAATCAGTTCCCTCATCTGTTCGGATGAATGGTAAATCTCTCTGAAATCCGCTGAGATTTCAAGCGCCTCATCCAGCGTTATGTTAAGCTTTTTCGGTACGGCTTTCGCGACTTTATCCACAACGGAATATGAGATGCCGAGCGTTCTGCCGACATCGCGGATTGCAGCTTTCGCGGCAAGTGTGCCGAATGTTACTATCTGAGCGACATGGTCACCGCCGTATTTTTCTATAACATAATCAATGACTTCCTGCCGGCGCACATAGCAAAAATCTATGTCGAAATCGGGCATACTCACCCTTTCTGGATTTAAAAATCTTTCAAAAAGAAGGTTGTATTTCATAGGATCTATGCCCGTAATGCCAATGCAATAAGCGCATATACTCGCCGCGCCCGAACCTCTGCCGGGGCCGACGGGAATGCCGAAATTTTTTGCGTGATTTACAAAATCCTGAACTATGAGGTAATAATCCACATAACCCATTTTTTCGATTACGCCGAGTTCGTAATTGAGCCGTTCAACATAATCCTGCGGCGGATTTTCGCCGTAACGCTCTTTGAAACCTTTTTTGCAAAGAAGCTCAAACCACTCATTGTGGCTGTAACCCGCCGGGATCTCAAACCTGGGAAGTTTTGTTTTGCCGAACTCAAATGTGACATTGCATCTGTCTGCAATAATCTGAGTGTTTTCAACAGCCTGAGGATAATCACGCAACGCCGACAGCATTTCGTCTTCACTTTTAACATAGAGTTCATCACTGTTGAAATCGAGGCCCGTATTCTCGCCGAGAGTGTGGTTTGTTTGAATGCAGACCAGAACCTGCTGAGCTTTGGAGTCGGATTTCTCAATATAATGGCAGTCATTTGTGGCAACAAGAGGAATTCCCGTTTCTTCGGACAATCTTCTGAAAAGAGGATTTACCGAAGCCTGCTCTCTGAGCCCGTGGTTCTGAATTTCAAGGTAATAGTTTCCCGCTCCGAAAATACTGTTATATTTAAGGGCGAGAGCTTTTGCCTCATCATATTCATTTTTTTGAAGGTGACGCGAAACCTCACCGAAAAGGCAGCCTGAAAGCGCAATGAGACCGCTGTGATATTTTTCAAGCAGTTCAAGGTCAACTCTGGGTTTTGTGTAAAAGCCGTTAACCCAGCTCTCGGAAACAATGCGCGTTAAATTGCGGTAGCCCTCATTATTCTCACACAAAAGGATGAGGTGATACCTCTCGCTGTCTATGCCGTGGACTTTATCAAACCTTGTTCTCGGCGCTACATACACCTCACAGCCGATAACCGGTTTTATTCCCGTTTCGAGAGCCGCTTTATAAAAATCAATTACACCGTACATAACACCGTGGTCGGTTATCGCGCAGGCGCGCTGACCGAGCTCCCTGACTTTTTCAAGCAGAGGTTTAATTCTGCAAGCGCCGTCAAGAAGGCTGTATTCGGTGTGAACATGTAAATGAGCAAATGACATATCAATTGTTTTCCTTTATCTGCCTTGCTATTTCGCTGAGCTTCGCAAGACGGTGATTTACCCCGGAACGCGAAAGAGGAACACTGAGCATTGTACCGAGTTCCGTTAAGCTGATATCCGGGTTTTCGAGCCTGAGTTTTGCGATTTCACGCAGATTATCGGGCAGGCTGCTCAGACCTTTTGTGTTTTCAATAAGTCTTATATCCTCAGCCTGACGGCTGCCCGCCTCTATGGTTTTATTCAGATTGGAAATTTCAAAGTTGACTTTTCGGTTAACGCGGTTTTTCACATCTTTTTCCATTTTAATCCCCATAAGAGCAAGGGATGATTCGGTTGCGCCCATAAAAGTCAAAATATCTTCTATGCTTTCGCTTTCTTTGAAATAGACTATATAATATCCTTTTCTTAAAACGAATTTGGGATTAAAGCCGCATTCTCTCATAAAGGTCATTAAATCGCCGCAAAGCTTTTTGTGCGAAACAACAAATTCCAGATGATAGTTTTTCTTAGGATCCGTTACCGTTCCGCACGCAATAAACACTCCCCTTAAAAAGGCGCTGCGGCAGCACTCATCCTGAATGTTCGCCCTGTTTATGCGAAGAGTGATTTCTTTTTCGGAATGGCCGAATTCGTTAAGAACTTTTATGCGCTGTGCCGCGGTTTTTACAAAATAGCTGTATTTTTTTTGCTCATTTTGCGATTCGCACACGGGCGTAACTCCGCAGACAGATGAAAGTGTTGACACATAGAGCGACGAAATATCTTCACTTTCGGTTGTTATTGAGATGTCAAACGAGGAAAAATGCGCAAAAAGAACAAGCCCGTAAGCCTGAGCGTGCGAGCAGCAGGATGACAGGACTTCATAAGAAGTAAGTTCTTTTTTTACTGTTGATGAAAAAGACATTTTTAACCTATAAATTTTATTTCCAGTTCAAGAACAACTCCGGTTTTTTTAAAAACAGTTTCTTTGACATATTCCGCCAGGGCAAGAATATCGGATGATGTTGCCCCGCCTTTATTGATTACAAAACCCGCGTGCTTTTCGCTGACCTGCGCACCGCCTACGCTGCAGCCCTTTAAGCCGCACTGTTCAATCAAAGCGCCCGCGAAATGACCTTCCGGGCGTTTGAAAGTGCTGCCTGCCGACGGATAATCAAGCGGCTGTTTTGATTTGCGCCTTGACAGAAAATCATCCATTTTCGCTTTTATTTCGCTTTTCACGCCGGGGGTCAGCGACAGGGTTATATCGGTAATAACAAAACCGCCTGCGGAATAAGCACTGTGACGGTATCCGAAATCAAGGCAGGTTTTGTCAAAGCAGCCGATTTCTCCGTTTTTATCAATGTGAGAAACAGATGTGACAACATCCTTCATCTCACCGCCGTACGCGCCCGCGTTCATATATACCGCTCCGCCCGCGCTTCCCGGTATTCCGTATGCGAACTCAAGCCCGGAGAGAGAATTCTCAAGCGCAAAAGAACAAAGGCGGATAAGCGGCGTGCCCGCAAGGCATTTTATTGTGCCGCCGTTTTCAAGTTCAATGCTTTCAAGACCCGATGTAAAAATCACCGCGCCGTCTATTCCGCTGTCGGAAACAAGAATATTGCTGCCTCTGCCTATGACATAATATTTTGTTCCGGTTTCAATACAAAACCCGATTATGCTCCGTAGCTTACCGATTGTATCCGGCGTCGCCGAAAATGACGCCGGGCCGCCTGTTCTGAAAGTTGTAAACTCGCTCATGGGAGCATCAAGGCGATATTCGCACCCGATGCTCTCACAGAGTGAACTTATTTTTGATGCATCAAACATTATTCGTCAAGAAGAGCCGCGCCGTAAATGCCCGCGTCATTGCCGAGTTCCGCCGACACAATAACAGTTTGTTTGCTGGCGTGAATACTGTATCTTCCCCTGTTGATATATTTGCGAACGGGAACAAGGAGCGTTTCGCCTTCATGGCCTATACCGCCGCCCACACATATTATTTCGGGCTGAAGGGCGTTAATTATATTTATAAGACCCTCGGACAAATAATAAATATAGTCGGCAACCACCTTTTCAGCCGCAGCGTCGCCTCTGCGCATAGCGTCAAATGATGTTCTGCCGTTGACTTTGTTTACATCGCCGTCAACTATCTCCCACATTATACTGTTCTGATTGTGGCGCATAGCGTCTTTTGTCTGAGCGATAAGCGCCGTTGCCGAAGCATACCTTTCCCAGCATCCGCGCCTACCGCAGTTGCACTGTTCACCGTCAACGCAGATAACCATATGGCCGAGCTCACCCGCGGCATAGTTAATACCGCTGACTATTTTGCCATCCAGAATAATGCCGCTGCCTACACCTGTGCCGAGTGTGATAGCCACAAAGTTTTTAACGCCCTTGCCGCAGCCCGCCACGGCTTCGCCGAGCGCCGCACAGTTAGCGTCATTATCAAGATAAACCGTTTTGCCGTCAAGCCTTGCTTCAAGCATTTCTTTGGCGGGAACCTGATCAAAGCCGAGGTTGTTCGCAAATTCTATATAACCGTTTGATTTGTTTACGGAACCGGGCGTGCCGATACCGATTGATTTAACATCATCGAGGGTTATGCCCGCGTCTTCAACAGCCATTCTGACCGCCGCGGCAATATCATCCATAATCAATTCCGCCGCTCTCGGGCAGTTCGTTTTCTTTTTGCCTCTGCCGACTATTTGCAAATTTTCATCAATTACACCCACGGCGATATTTGTTCCGCCGAGATCCACGCCTACTCTGTACATATTTTTTACCTCCGTAAATCAGTTTATTGATAGTCTTCCCAGACTTCTATTTTTTGGCTTTCGGGAATTATGTCATCTGTTAAACCAAGCTGATGAATAAGCTCCTGAGCCGCGTCATAGCCCATTTTTTTCTGCCTGTTGTTCATAGCCGCGGCTTCTATTATTATTGAGAGATTTCTGCCGGGTTTTACCGGAACGACATAAATGGGGATTTCAACCCCGAGAATTGTTGTATAATTGTCGCCGAGGCCGAGCCTTTCATACATTTTGTTCTTTTCCCACTGAACAAGTTGAATGACCATATCGATTTTTTCGGTCATCTTAATTGCGCCCATGCCGAAAATCCGCCTTGCGTCAACTATTCCGACACCGTGCAGCTCAATAAAATGCCTTATATTGTCCGGCGCTGAGCCTACAACCGTTTTTCTTGAGACGCGCCTGATTTCAACCGCGCCATCGGCAATCAGCCTGTGACCTCTTTTCATAAGCTCAAGGGCGCATTCGCTTTTGCCGATGCCGCTGTCACCCAAAATCAGAACGCCTTCGCCGCTGACCTCAACCAAAACGCCGTGGCGTGTTATTCTCGGAGCGAGTTCAACGCTTAAAAAAGAAATTGTAGCCGCCATAATAGACGAGGTTGAATCATCGGTTGAAAGCAGAGAAACCTTGTATTTTTCAGCGAATTCGCGAAGTTCGTCCGTAATCTCCTGCCCGTGAGAGACAATGGCGGTTGACGGCCTTGCGGAAAAGAACCTTTCAAGAGCCGCTCGCCCTTCCTGCTCCGGCAGGCCCGCGACATAGCCAAGCTCGGCAAGACCGAGGAACTGAATGCGGTCGGGCATAAAAAAGCCGCTGTAACCGGCAAGAATCAGACCGGGGCGCTGAACATCCTTTGATGTAAGGTAAATATCCGACGGGTTTGTCGGGGCATAATCAATGTTGAGAGAAAGGTTTTTAACAAATTTCTCCAAAGATACGGAATAACGTTCCATATTGGCTCCTTTCAACGGAATGTAGGTTTTTTAAAGCAGTTTCACAGGGAAAAGCCAGATGTCGCCCTTGCCGAGTATCATTGAGAAAAACCTGCTGATAAACATACATATTTTAAGCAGGAACGGTTTAATAACATACTTTACCGCGGGGCTGTCGTAACTGCTGGAGAGCAGCTTGGCATCATACATAGCTTTATAAAGTGCCTGCTCTTTTTCATCCGTTTCGCTCTGAGACCATGTGCGGTTTTGAATAAGCTCCTCACAGCCTTCATAAGCCGCGGTTATCTCATTGCGTTTTTGCTCGGGCAGTGAGCTCAAATCGCTTTTTTCGTAACTCTCCATCAGTTTTTTGACTGTTGTCAAATCGCGGTATTCATTGAACTGCGGATAGCCGCCGTTGTTTTCACGCGCGTCTGTTATGGATTTATCCGTAACAAGCTGAACGCACATTTCAATAATATCCGTTATGCTTGACTGAAGTTTGAGGTGGCTCTGGTTTTTCACAAACCATGTTCTGTCGGGCAAAGCGCAGGTGCCGGCATCGACAATTCCGTCGGGGCTGAGATAGCTGCCGTCTATGGCGGGGGTGTAGCCGTCGCCCAGAACATCGCCGACATTCGCGAATGTTGCGCCCGCCGATGTTGACTGTGACTGAATGATATTATCCGAACTCAGTTTATAATGCTTTACAAGTGCGGGCAGTTCAAGGTTGTAGCCGCAAATAACAAAAATATCAACGCCCCGCTCCGTTAATGAGCGCATTGTTTCGGCGGCGGACAGTTGGATATTGTAATATTCATCTGTCATTTCTTTAAGAGCG
>ONON01000074.1 GCA_900319455.1 uncultured Eubacteriales bacterium | reverse complement strand
TTTTAAAAGACAATCTGCTGTGCGTTCTCGGCTGTTCAATTTATTCAATTTCACTCAACTGCTTTGCCGTGCCCAACAACATTGCGCAAAGCGGTATTTCGGGTTTGGCGATTGTCGTAAACTACCTGTTTAAAGGTTTCTCTCTCGGCACAATAAATTTTGTTTTAAACCTGCCTCTGCTTCTGCTTGCCTTTGTTTTTATCGGCAAAGCTTTTGTCGGCAAAACGCTGTGGGTAGTCGCTCTGCTCTCCGCCGCCCTTGATATATGGGGAAAAATTCTGCCTGTTTATAAAGGCGATGACAAACTTCTTATTGCGCTTATAAGCGGTCTGCTTTCTGGCATAGGCCTCGCTCTTGTTATTATGACAGGCACAACCACCGGCGGCACGGATATTATAGGCAGGCTTGTTCATAAGCGTTGGCAGCACATACCCATAGGCAGGGTTATTATGATAAGCGACGCTGTTGTGGTAATCACGGCGGCTGTTGTTTTCCGCAACATTGAAAGCGCGCTGTACGCCGTTATTGTTATTTTTGTGAGTTCAACTGTTATTGACAAAATAAACTACGGTATGGGCAACGCAAAAATGCTTATGATTATTACCGAAAAAGGTGATGAAATCTCATCGGCAATAACCACAAAAACTCCGCGCGGAGTTACAAAAATACCCGTTGAGGGCGCGTATTCCGGCGAAAACAAGCAGATGCTTGTGTGTGTTGTGCGCAACCATGAGGTGCAAAAAATAAATAAGATTATTAAATCGGTTGACCCGCAGACTTTTATAATCATCAGCGAGGCAAACGAGATTCTCGGAAAAGGCTTTCGCAAACCGCTGTAAAAACTTGACACGGTTTGATTGTTTGATATATAATATTAAAGTTAAAATTAATAAAGAGAGGTTTTTTTATGTCAGGCCATTCAAAATGGAGCACCATAAAACGCAAAAAAGAAAAGACCGACAACGCGAGAGCGAAGGTCTTTACAAAAATCGGCAGAGAAATTGCCGTTGTTGTTCGTGAAGGCGGCCCCGACCCCGCCTCAAACTCAAAACTCAAGGATGTTATCGCGAAAGCGAAGGCGAACAATGTTCCCAACGACAACATTGAGAGAATAATCAAAAAAGCCGCCGGTGAAGACAGCGACAAGAAATATGAGGAAATCGTCTATGAAGGCTACGGCCCCAAGGGAATAGCCGTTATTGTAGAGGCTCTTACTGACAACCGCAACAGAACCGCCGGCGATGTGCGCCACTATTTTGACAAATACGGCGGAAATATGGGCCAGAGCGGCAGCGTTTCTTTCATGTTCACAAAGCAGGGTGTCATCATCCTTGAGCAGGAGGGAATCGACGAAGAAAAGCTTATGGAGGACGCTCTTGAAGCGGGCGCGACAGATTTTCTTACCGACGACGGCATTTACGAAATCCGCACCGATCCCTATGATTGCGGCGCTGTAAGCAGCGCGCTTGCGGACAAGGGCTACACCTTCCTTTCGGCTGATGTTGCTTACATCCCCTCAAACTATGTTGCGCTCACCGACCCGGATGACATTACCGCCATGGGCAAGATGCTTGAAATGTTTGAAGATAACGACGACATTCAGGGCGTATGGCACAACTGGGAAAACGCGGACGACGCGGAATAAGCACAAAAACGACAAAAGTGTGCAGGTCTTTTCATCTGCACACTTAATTTTTATGTATTGTTTTCGCCGAAAAACTCGTTGTAGCTGATTTTGAACACCCGGCAAAAGGCCTGAATTTCAATATCGGTGATGAATCTTTTGCCGCATTCTATTCGCTGTATGGCGTTTTTATCCAAGTCAACGCCCTGCAGCTGAAGCAACTCGGCAAGCTGACGCTGGCTGCACTTGGGCTCTATTGCCATTCGCAATTCGGCAACCCTTTCGCCGCATATATTATTTTTATCATCATTTTTGTTTTTGAACATATTACACCTCAATGACATTCAGTGCTTGTCATTGAGGTTATTTTATGTTATAATGCGAATAAAATTGACATTCAGTAGATGTTAAAATTGAAAAGAGGAATAATTATGGAAAATGAGAACTATGGAAAAGCCAACGAATTAAAATCGAATGAAGCAGAGAATTCGGAGAGAAATCCAATTTTAAAAGAAGATGTTGAAGTCAAAAAGGAAAGTAAAATATTCACACAAGAGTTCCTTAAGGTCATTAAAAGAAAGGTTCTACCGATTCTTGCTTTTGTTTTGGCTGTTACCCTTTTTGTTTCCGGCATAATTATCGACAGGAAGCTGAATTCAAACAAGAAAGAATTGCCGGGCATCAACTTAAATCATGAAACAACTATCAATGTTGATCTTGTTAAAGCATTATTCAAAAATGTTGGTGAATTAAGAACTGCTAAAGTAACATTCGGATGTTTATCGCACTATTCCGAAGGAAAATATACTGCTTTAACAAAAAAATCGTTTTATATGTATTACGATGCAACTGCTTATGCCGGAATTGACATTAGTTCTATTGAAGTTTCTCAAAACGATGACGGCAAATATATTATCACATTGCCCAAAGTAACAATATATGACCCTCAAATAGATCCTAAAACTATTGAATTCTTTGGTGAAGATAAAGCACTTTTCAATTGGCAAAATCACTTAGATACAAAAAAAGCACTTGAATTAGCAGAAAAAGATGTAAACAGAAAAGCCGCCATTTCTCAATTGCGAAATATGGCAAGGGATAATGCAACTGTGCTTGTTAAAAACCTACTAAATCAGTTTCTTGATGAAAACTCTTATGAAATTATTTCGCCTGAAATTGATGCTGAAAGCTACAGTTTTGTCAGTTCGCCCATTTCCTCAAATGAAATTGACAGTTACTCTGCTTACGACCTGATTAAAAAACTTGAACAGTATGGCTTTTCGAATATCAGCAAAAAGGAAATCCCGGTTAAGTCATGGCATTTAGGGAAAAAAGATGGGGAGATTGAATCCATTTCAATCGATGGAAATTCATCATTTATGTATAATGACCAGTTTGCCCCCGATGTCGAAGTAGCTATATCCTATTATGTAAAAAACAAATAGTTGCGAACAAATCGGCGGGGATATTTCCCCGCCGTGAAACTTTTTGTATTGATTTTGTTTTATTCCGGAAATTCTTTTTGAGGGCTTTTTCGGTCATAACGATTGAGACGCAGACGAGGACGCCCTGAATTGACAGAAGAAGCCCGCTTAATAAAACGAGT
>ONON01000041.1 GCA_900319455.1 uncultured Eubacteriales bacterium | reverse complement strand
TATCAGTTTTTCACGCTCAATTACATTTATGCCGTCGGTTTCTCTTGTGCTGTAACCGAAGTTCGGCAGGTCGGCAAGCACGCAGTCGTAGCCTTTTTCCGCAAGGCCCGCCGCCATATTGCGCCAGGCGTAGGTGGAGCATAAAAAGCCATGGAGCATCATAATTCTGCCTTTGAATTCGCCCTTGTGCTCAATAATTCTGTAATGAATCTCATAGTCGCCCTGTGTGTAGAAAAGGCTGTTGTCATAAGGGGTGTCAACCGCGCAAGCGGCGGCGCTCATAACGCCGCAAAGCAGAGTGAAAACCAGAATAACGCTTAAAAATCTTTTCATTTCAATACTTCCTTATTTTGTTCCCGTTGAGCCGAAACCGCCCTCTCCCCTTGCCGTTTCATCAAGGTTTTCAACCTCGACTGTGTCAACCGGGCAAACGGGCATAACAACAAGCTGGGCTATGCGCTCGCCCGGCTCTATAGTGTAGGGCTCGTTTATCTGATTTATAACGCCCACCTTTATTTCGCCCCTGTAATCGCTGTCAATTACGCCGACGGAGTTGAGAAGGCCTATGCCGTGCTTAATCGCAAGGCCGCTTCTCGCAAAAACAAAGGCTCCCGCCTCATTTGAAGGCAGGGCTATCGCGATGCCCGTGGGGATAACCGCGGTTTCTCCGCCGCGCAGTGTCAAAGGCGCGTCAATGCAGGCGCAAAGGTCCATACCCGCGCTGCCCTGAGTCGCTCTCTTGGGGATTATTGCGTTTTCGTTCACTTTTTTTATTTTCAGTTCCATAATTATTCCTTATCTTCTCAGAATTTTAGCGAGCTTCTGCGCCGCCTCAACCGCCTTTTTGGCTTTCGCGTCTATGGTCAGATCCGCCTCGCCCATAAATTCAAGCATATCGCCCGAAAAGCCTTTTTTGAAGCGGTAAAGGCCATTGTTCTCGTCAACAATTCCCGAAACTCCGCGAAAATCGTAGATGTCGCAGCCCAGCGAGATTGCCCACCGGATGTTCGTCCACTGCAACAGGTAGTTTGGCATAACATTGCGGTGAGAGTTGAGAGAGGCGCCGTAGAAATACCACACCTTGTTGCCCCAGTGCACACACAGCGTGCCCGCTATCGGCTCGCCTTCATAGTATGCCATATTAAGGCGGCAGTCCTCGCCGAAGGTGTCGATTATTTTCGCGAAATATGAAGCGGTGCGTATGGCGAAGCCGTCGCGCTCGCCCGTTTCCTGCATAATGCGGTAGAAATCCTCCGCCGCCTCACTGCCGCAGCGCCTTATTTCAACATTGTGTTTGAGAGCTACGCGAACATTATAGCGGTGCTTTGAGGCAAAAGCCGCGAACACCTCATCCTCCGTTTTGCCGCTTATGTCAAGGCGATAAACGAACCTGCACTGGTAACCCTCAAAATTCATAAACCTCGGCTGCTGAACAAAGCCCGCCTGTTTTATGATTTGTGCGTACTCCTCATCGGACGCGAGAGCGTCAGTGTCGATTTTGAGCATATATCCGTTGAGTTTTTTACCCTCCGCCTTCGCGGCGTCAACAAGGGCGTTGAAGGTTTCGGCATCGTGCAAACAGCACACGGGGCCTCTCGGAGCGTAGAGCATATGGTAAGGCAGTTTTGAAATGCGGCGCGCGAGCACGGCGAGAGTGCCCTTTATTTCGCCGGAAGCGTCACGGGCAATAACGCCGAACCACTGCCAGTCATCCTTGACCTTTCCCCAGACGGAGGTTTGCAGAAAATGCCCCTTCGGGTGTGACGCTACAAAGGCGTCAAGCTCCCGCGCGCTGTCACGGTAAACAATTTCGGTTGTCATATTTTCACCTGCGATATTGATAATTAATGATTATTAGTATTTAAGATTATATGCGCTTTAACCGCTTTTTTCAAGCGGGAACGGCAGCCCCGTTTCAATTATCGGGCTTGACGGCGGGGCTGTTCATATTGCCGGTTTTGTAGCCGCCTAAATCGAGCGAAACATACCTGAACCCGAGCGAGCGCAGATATAAGTCTGTTTGAGCGGCGAGAGCGGCAAGGCGCGCAATGTCGTTTTTTTCGGTTTCAATTCTCGCGCTTTCGCCCTGAACGCGCACACGCACCTGAGAAAATCCGTTTGAGCGCAGAAAACTCTCCGCCTTTTCTACCGCTTTCAGCTTTTCTTTTGTGATTGTTTCGCCTGTTGATATGCGCGTGGCAAGGCAGGCAAGGGCGGGTTTTTCGCTTGTGGGCAGGTTCATCTGCCGTGAAAGAGAGCGTATTTCCGCCTTTGTGAGCCCCGCTTCAAGCAACGGGCTCAACACACCGAGCTCCTTTATTGCCCGCATACCGGGGCGGTAATCGTTTATGTCATCCGCGTTTGAGCCCTCGCAAACGCTGTTTATGCCGAGTTGACCCGCCGCCGCGATTATTTTTGAAAACAGAGCTTTTTTGCAGATGTAGCACCTGTTCGGCGGATTTTCGGCAAAGCCTTCAATTTCAAGCTCATCGGCGTCAATCACAACCTGCTTTATGCCCTCTTTTTCGCAAAACTCCGCCGAGCCGTCAAACTCCCCGGAGGGCATAAGTGCCGACCTTACGGTTACCGCAACGGCTTTGTCACCGAGAATAGTTTGCGCGGTTTTGAGCAGAAAGGTTGAATCGACCCCGTATGAGAAAGCGACGGCAACGCCGTCAAGTGAGCGCAGGCTGTTTTCGAGCGCCTGCTTTTTTTCATTTATATTCATAGATTTTTGTTTATTTCCTCAATCACCTGAGTTATGCTCAGCCCGTTTTCATCCGCGATACGGGCAAGGTCATCGTACTCAAATTTGGATTTTTCGCATCCGTAGCCGGAGGATGTTTTAATTCCGACTTCACCGTAAGGTGTTTTTACAACACGGCTTTCGCGTTTTAAGGTGTAACGCTTTGTTTCATATTCGCGCACGCCGATGGTTGAGGTGTGCCTGAAAATAAGCCTCAGTATTTTCTCTTTTATCTCATTTTCACACAGCACGCCCAGAATAACGGCAGGGCGGCCCTTTTTCATAACCGCGGGGGTTGTCCACACATCCAGAGCCCCGTTTTTGAGAAGCTGTTCGCAGGCGAAGGCAACCGCTTCGGCGCTCATATCGTCAATGTTGCAGGCAAGCTCCGTCACACCGGCGCCTCCCCGCTGTTCACCGAGAAAAGCGCGCAGACAGTTTGCCTTTTCAAAATCTTTTTTACCCATACCGCAGCCGATTTTTTCGGTTGCCATAACGGGCATTTCGCGAAACTCTTTAACAAAATATTTAAGCAGAGCCGCCCCCGTGGGTGTGCAAAGCTCGCCTTTTGTTCCGTCGGAATAAGCCGGAACTCCCTTTAAAAGATTTGCCGTTGCCGGAGCGGGAACCGGAAGAACGCCGTGCGCGCATTCAACAAAGCCGCTGCCCGTGTTTACGGGGGAAGCGTAAACCTCCGCGTTCAGGTCATTTAAAAGCATACACACGGCCGTAACATCCGCCACGGCGTCAAGCGAGCCCACCTCGTGAAAGTGGATTTCATCAACCGCTTTGCCGTGAACCTCGCCTTCCGCCTTCGCTATGCTTTCATAAACGGCAAGGGCGTCGGCTTTAACCTTCGCCGGCGCGTTCAGATCCTCAATTATGTGCGCTATTGCGTGCAGGGTGCTGTGCCCGTGGTGATGACTGTGATGCTCCCCGTGTTCACGCGGGTGTTCCTCACCCTCTTCCGCGCCGTTTATCTTAACGGAAATATGAGTGCCGAGAATGCCGCATTTTTCACTTTTTTCTTTTATGTATTCAACTCCGGGAATGCCGAGGGAGTTGAGCTTTTCAACATATCCGTCCGGGTCGGGGATGAGTTCAAGCAAAGCGGCTGTGAGTATATCGCCCGCCGCGCCCATTGAGCAGTCAAGAAACACGGTTCTCATTTTTTGCCTCCATATGGTTTATCATACTCGCGAGGTAGCCCGCGCCGAAGCCGTTGTCAATATTCACAACCGACACTCCGCTCGCGCAGGAATTGAGCATTGAAAGCAGGGCGGTAACGCCCTCAAACGCCGCGCCGTAGCCTACGCTTGTGGGCACGGCTATAACGGGGCAATCCGCAAGGCCGCCTATAACGCTTGCCAGAGCGCCCTCCATACCGGCTATTGCGATTATTACATTTGCCGACATAATTTCGCTCGCGTGCGAGAGCAGCCTGTGCACACCAGAAACGCCCACATCATAAAGCCTTGTAACACGGTTGCCGAGAGCCTGAGCGGTTACGGCCGCCTCTTCGGCAACGGGGATGTCGCTTGTGCCGCCGG
Source organism: uncultured Eubacteriales bacterium (assembly GCA_900319455.1). GTDB lineage: Bacteria > Bacillota > Clostridia > Oscillospirales > Acutalibacteraceae > CAG-177. Next base: position 3,846 of record ONON01000041.1, on the reverse strand, counting down.
TTGCTATAAGCACACTGCCGACCGAGTCCGGTTCGGGCATTCCGCCGAGCAGGGCGATTTTCGCCTCGGGGTAATACTCAAGCCCCGGCGTTTTGCCGAGCCGCTCCGCTTTTTCGGCGGAGAGCCTTGTTATGATAACGCGCCCCTGCCCCCGCTCCTTCATCGTGCCGAGAATGGCGCTTATCTGTTCGGGCGTTTTTCCCTCGCCGTAAATTACCTCCGACGCTCCCTGCCTTATATTGCGGTGCAGGTCCACCTTGGCAAAGCCTATATCCTCAAACGGGCTCATTTTGAGCTTGAGCAAAGCGTCGTCAACGCTCATTGTGCCGTCGGCAACCGCCTGAAGAATTTGTTTTGCGGGGCTGTTCATAAAGATTCCTCCCTGTGCAGGGTGTTCCGATTTTGAAAAAAGCGGTTTTGCCGTCAGGCAAAACCGCCGCAGTGTTTTAATTCTTTTTTCTGATTACGCCTTTCGGGTCTTTAACCATAACAATAACAAGCCAGATTACAAGGCCGAGGGCAACTACCGAGAAGCCGAGGAAGGAGTCGTTGAGCATATCGGCGGGAGCGGGAGTGAAATACTCGCTTTTAAGCTCCGCGTATTCAACAACGGCGTCCACAAACCACATTACGGACGCGCCCCAATACATAAGGGCAAGAACGCCGGGCTTCATTTCGCTTTTGCCGTAGGTTTTATACCACACGGCAGTGGCAACGCACGCGGCGAAAACCGTGATTAAAAGCGTCATACTTTACCCTCCGCTTTTACCGCGGAATGTGATTTGCTTTCAAGCACCGATGAAACAATGACCATACCGACCCAGATTAATGTTACAAGAACAGCCATAGCTACACCGGATGTTGCCATTTCATGCAGCATTTCCGCCTTGGAGACAGGGTCCGCCGCAGCGGTTAAGAAGGGCGGGAAGGGTACAACCTCACCGTGCCAGATGTGTTCAAAAGCAAGAAGGGCAACTCCGCCCCAGAGAAGGCTGCAAAGCCAGCCGAGTTTTTTTGAAAACGGGGTTTTGTTTTCTGCCTGAGGCACTTTCGCGCCGCCTGTTGAGGGAGCCGCGAGCCTGCTTTCATGTTTTTTTACGGCAATCATAACGGCGGTGGCAACAATAGCCTCTGCGCCGGGAACTATAAAACATGCCATTTTTTAATCCTCCTGAAAAGATGTATATTTTTAATAAATATAACACCTGAAAAACAGGTTGTCAATAAAAACAGGGCGTAATTATGCCTTGTTTGCCCCCATTTCAACACTTTCGAGGTATTGCGCAACCTCACCGAGTGTGTAGAAAGAAGCCATTTTGCGGTCGCTGACGGGTATGCCTGTTTCATCTTCGATCGCTACGGCAATGTTGATGATGTCAAGCGAGTTAAGGCCGAAATCACTGCGCAGGTTGGAATCCGCCGTGATTGTGTCGGGGTCAACATCAACATACTCAAGAATAAGAGCTTTCAGATTTTCAAGCATTTTTATCTTCCTTTCGGGTCTCAGTCAATATTGTCAAGAATTTCTTTAAGAGTCATACCGGGATTCGCGCAGCCCATAACAAGCGCCTTTACGGTGTTGTCGTGAAGGGAGTCAATGTCGGCGGATGAAATCTGATCCGTTCTGTGCAGGTAGGCAAAACGCAGGCCGCCGGTTGTGGAATCCTTCATGGTGTAGGTGTAAAGGGGCATAACGTATCTGCCCAGGCTGTAGCTGTGGAATTCATACTCCCAGCCGTTCATTGTGTCATCCTCAAGAGGGAACCACGAGAACATCATGGTCGATGTTCCGTCAACCATACTGTAGTTGAAAAGCTCTCTCTCATTTTCAAGCCAGGTAATAAACGGATAGTTGTTGTGGCGCATAATCTCAGCCTGCAGGTCACGGAGCTTTTCGACTGCTTCACCGAAGGTTAGCTCCTCCGGCAGAATAATCCTCCACGGCAGGGCGGATGCCATTGTGCCGCCGCAGCGTTTGTCATTGACGGTTTTGCGCCTGTTTGAAAGCACAAGAAAATGCGTATCCTCATGGCGGTGATTTATTTTGCTGACATGCAGCCTCATACCGAGCTGAATAACGCATTCGCCGCTCAGGCGGTTCTGCTGCATAAAGTCAAGAATAACCCTGCTGTCATCAACCGAAAGGGGCTTGCGCACAAGCTCCGCTTTGTCGTGAATCGGGTCAAAACTGCCGCAGGCGCGAAGTTCGGGGTTTTTCTTTTTTATTCTTGCCCTGTCGAGGGGGCCGGAGCCCATAACGCCGTTCCATATAGGCTCACCGTCTTTGAGAAAGTAGTTGACGAAAAAGTCTTTGTCGGCTTTGAGCTTTGCCTCGTTGTGCTTGTATTCAAGTTCTTTTTTCAGCGTTTCTTTATAGCTGCCGAGGGGTCTGGGCATTTCGCCGCCGGATTCAAGGGCCTCATAAACGGCAAGCAAATCCGCAAAAAAGGTAAACACGGCGGGGGCGTCCATAGCAAGATGTATTACATTAATATAAATACCGTTTCTGCCGTCGGGTGTGTTGAAAAAATAAACGCGGTAGGTTTCGCCTTTGAAGCAGCGAACGGGCTTCTGCGCGTCGGCGGTCAGAAAATCATCCTGTTCTTTCTGCGTTTTGAAGGTCATTACCGGAATTTTGCCGATTTTGACGCTGTCATCAAAATACTGCTTTAAGCCTTTTTTGATAAAGCGCAGTCTCATACAGTCGTTGCGCTCAACCTCAATCTCAAGAGCTTTTTGCAGAATGTCAAAATCGATTTTTCTTTTAACGACTATGGAGGCGGGAATCTGAATTACCTGTTTGTGGAAAAATGAATACTTTAACATAAAGTTAATCATTTCCTGCGCGGGAGAAAACTCAAAAATCTCGGGCGTTTTGCTCATATCTCGGCCTTCTTTCTTAATAATTTTCCGGTCGGAGTTCTGGGCAGCGGTTCATTGACAACACGCACCTGAGTTATAACATGAGAGGGCTTCGCGCCTTCGTTCATCTGTTTGACTATTGCCGTTATAACATCTTTCGGGTCGTCAATATCGTTGTCGGAACAGTAACCGAAATCGGGATATATGTCAGCCGTTATTCTGTCATTCTCGGAGTAAACAAGAACCTCCGAGACTATGTCATAATCGGCAAATTTTTTCTCAATCGCCTCAGGCGAAACATTTTCGCCGTTAGAGAGAATAATAAGGTTTTTAAGCCTGCCGGTAATAAACAGCTCGCCGCTGTCGGAAACCTCGCCTATGTCGCCTGTTCTCAGCCAGCCGTCTTCGGTAAAAGAGGCTTTTGTTTCCTCCGGCATTTTGTAATAGCCCTGCATAAGGGTGGGCCCTTTAACCTGGATTTCGCCGCCCTGAATGCGGGTGAGGAACATATTTGTAACCCTGCCAACGGATTCAAGCGAGCAGTCGGCGTCGGGCACGGAAATTCTGCAGCCCGCCTCGGTCATACCGTAACCCTGGCGCAGAAAAATGCCCAGGCGTTCATACTCCGTAACAAGAGCGGGGTCAAGGTAGGCGGCGCCCGAAATGAGCCATTTTATATTTTTGCCGTAAACCGCCTCCGCCGCCTGTCTGGGTGTGTAATCGCGGTGCCTGTTCTCCTGCGCTTTTACCATTTTGAGCAGAGTCTGCGCTATCATCGGAACAACACGCATAACGGTGGGCTCAAATGTTTTAAGGCTTTCGGGCAGGTCGCGCATACTGCCGTTCAGGCAGACGGTGAGCCCGTCTTTAAGGTTGCGCACATAATCGCCCGAAAGGCAGTAGCAGTGGTACATAGGCAAAACGGAGAGCACCACGGCTTTGTCGTTGAGAATATCCACATACTCGTCATACATAATGTTGCCC
>ONON01000019.1 GCA_900319455.1 uncultured Eubacteriales bacterium | reverse complement strand
GTGTTCAAATGGCATTTAACAATCTGATAACCCGGATTGCCTCATTTTTTCAGGCGATATGGCTTTTTCTGCTCGGTCTGTTCGGCCCCGCTCCTCTTTACAAGCCGGTTATTATTCCGCCGCCCGAAAACCCCGCTGTGCTTAATCTTGAAGATTACAGGCTTGTGTGGTCGGATGAATTTGACGGCACCGCTCTGAACGCTTCAAAATGGAAAGGCTTTCGCTGTTCGGGTGAAAAGGCGGCTGTTCGTCAGGGCGGATACTGGCACACCGATTTTGCTTCGGTAGGCGGCGGCACGCTCAACATCTCAACAGAATATTATGCCCGCGGTTACAAGGGCGGCAAACCCGGCTGGTACAGTTGCGGCATTTGCACCGACGGCCTTTTTGAGCAGACTTACGGCTATTTTGAGGTTCGCTGCATTTTGCCCAAGGGCTCAGGCCAGTGGGCGGCGTTCTGGCTTATGCCGCACAATATGAGCGGCTCCGTCGGCAACGGCGGAACAGACGGTGCGGAGCTTGATGTTGTTGAATCGCCGAATTACCATTACAAGCTGAGCGATAATGTGAATGTTGTAACCTCCAACATCCACTATGACGGTTACGGCGCGGAAGAACAGTCGGAATGCGTCGCTACGCCTTTTATCAATGACAATGACCCTTATGAAGAGTTTAACACCTACGGTGTGGAATGGAACGAAAACGAATATATTTTTTATATAAACGGAATTGAAACTGGGCGTTCCTCCTTCGGCGGAATTTCACGGGTGCCCGAATACCTGCTACTGACTGTTGAAGTGGGCGGTTCAAACGGAAGGGCGGGCGCGAGCTGGGCAGGCAAAGCCCTGCCCAAAGATGCCGAAACCACCGATTTTGTTGTAGATTATGTAAGGGCATACAGCCGCAATTCAGCGTAAAATCAACAGCAATACGCGCCGTAATAAAGGGTGCCTTCGGGCCTGCGGTTGAGCCGGAATTACAAACAGGCTTTACCTGCGCACCTCATCCGGTTTCGCTGCGCTCAACCACCTTCCCCTCAAGGGGAAGGCATAAAGCGCTGTTGCGTAAAATCAATAAGAACCGATAAAAGGAATTTGCAATGAACAAAACAAACAACCCGAGGTTAAAGCCATATGCACAAAAACTGCGCAGTGAAATGACAAAAGAAGAAAGACATTTGTGGTATGACTTTCTCAAAACACTGCCGATAAATGTGAACCGCCAGAAGGTAATCGGAAAATACATTGTTGATTTCTATATCGCGTCTTTCAAAACCGTAATTGAACTTGACGGTTCTCAACATTATGAAGCGGAAGGAATTAACTCCGATAAAAAGCGTGACGCTTTTTTTAATGGTTTGGGAATATCCGTTCTGAGATATTCAAATGATGATGTCAATAACAATTTTGACGGAGTTTGTGAAGATATATTAAACAGGCTTCCCCTTGAGGGGAAGCTGTCACGCAGTGACTGATGAAGTGATGTTAATACCGAACGAAGCACACTTTCCGCTTATTCCGGCAATACACCTCATCCGGTTTCGCTGCGCTCAACCATCTTCCCCTCAAGGGGAAGGCATAAAGCGCTGTTGCGTAAAAGAATAAAAAAGCCGGCAATACCGGAAAACAATTCTGCGGCTGTTCCGGTTGCCCGAAACGCAAATATATTAAAAATATCTGATGGAGAAATTTTATGTCAACCGATTTTGAAAAACAGGTTATTTCAAACCCTTCGGGGTTTGTTGTTCTGGCAGATTTTGTGCCGGGCATTGTTCAGGAGATAAGGTACCACTCAACCTACAATTTCACGGGTGAGAGAGTGAACGGCTATGAGGAGCCGTGCGCCCTGCTGACGGTTGAAGCCGCGCGCGCGCTCAGATCCGCCGCGAATGAATTCAATGTTCAGGGCTACCGCCTTAAGGTTTTTGACGCCTACCGCCCCGCGACGGCCGTAAAGCATTTTATTCTGTGGGGGATTGAGGACACCGATATACGCATGAAGCCTTATTTTTACCCCGACCTTGAAAAGCAGGAGCTTTTCAGCAAGGGCTATATCGCCAAACGCTCAAGCCACAGCAGGGGCAGCGCCGTTGACCTCACACTGCTTGATATGGCAACGGGCAAAGAGGTTGATATGGGCTCGCCGTTTGACTTTTTCGGCCCCGTGTCGCACCCCGATTGCAAAGAAATCACCGAAGAGCAGTATGACAACCGTATGCGCCTGCAAAAGGTAATGCTTCACAACGGTTTCGCCCCGCTTGACTGCGAATGGTGGCATTTTATGCTTGAAAACGAGCCCTACCCCGACACATATTTCGACTTCCCCGTTTCGGCGCAGTATCTTAAAAAATAAAATTATTCATTTGGTTTAAACGGAGTTTAACATGGCAAAAGCAATTAACATAAAAACAAAAATAATATCACTGACCCTTTGCGTTATTATTCTTTGCGGCGTTTTTTCATCCGCCGCCTTCGCGCTTAGCATAAACAGCGGGCTTAACGCCCTGCGCGGTCAGTGGTCGCGCTCTGAAGGCCCCGAGGCGGGCGGAATGAGCCTTGAGTACAGTTATTATGAACCCGCCTCCGACGCCCCCTGCCCCCTTGTTGTTCTGCTGGGCGGAGCCGGTGAGGGCACACCGTCGGGCAACGAGCTTAAAGCCAACAAATTCGCCAACTGGTCAAGCAGTGAATATCAGTCAAGAGTTCCGGGCGGCGGTATGTACATTCTTATACTCAAAGCGCCCGAGCCCGTTTATTTTGACACCTGCCCTCTCGCCCCGATGTTCGCGGCGATAAAGGATTTTGCCGAAAAACACAATGTTGACAAAAGGCGTATTGCCGTGGGCGGCTGGTGCATAGGCGCGAGCGGAGCGGCAAGGCTGGCGACAAACCATCCCTCCTTCTTTTCGGGGCTCATTCTTTTTTCGCCGAGAACAATAATTACCGAAAGCGAAGCGAAAACCATAAAAAATATGAAGGTGTGGATTTTAGCGTGCAACGGCGACACTTATTCACCCTACCTCACCTACGGCTACCCGTCGTGGCAAAACATAAAGGAAAACACGGCGAACAAAAGCGAGGTGCGCTGCACAACCTGTTCCACCGCCCCGAGAGCGGCGCTTCTGCTCAACCACGAAACCTGGAGGCTTGCCGAATTTGACTTTTCGCCTGCCGTTCTGGGCGATTTCACAAACCTCAAAACCGTTGACGGCAGCGAGAATAACATAAGCGTGCCCTCAATGATAAGTTTTATAACCGCTTACAAAACGGGCGAGGCTCCGCCCGAAACAGAAACGGAAACTCAAACAGAGACGGAAAGCGAAACGCAATCCGCAACCGAAACAACCGCCGAAAAGCCTGCTTCCCGGGCACAGTCCGCCGTCTCAGCTGCGAAAACTCCGGCTGATAAGCCCGAAAAAACGGCGCAGGAGAGCGGCTCCCGTGTTCAGAAGCCGCTTATGCTGATTATCGCCGCCGGCGTGACCGCTTTTATTGCGGCGGCGGTTGTGGTTATTGAAAAACGGAAGAAGAATTTATAGACATCAGAGGATAGAAATGACAGATTTAATACTTTTCCCAAATTCTTTTTTTGAAAAGAAAAAACCGGATGAAGACTTTCAAAACGAATATAACTCTGTTTTATCTTCGGGACTTTTTAAAATAATGCTGTTTGATTACTATGAGTGGTTTAACAACAACACCCTTAAAATTATCAATCCCACATCCGAAAAGCATAAGGCAGTTTACAGAGGTTGGATGATGCAGCCGGAAAAATACAGTGATTTCTATAATGCTCTTTCAGACTCCGGCATTAAGCTTATAACAAATCCCGAACAATACAGTCTATTGCATATATTCCCAAATTCTTATAACGCAATTAAAGATGACACCGCAAAAGCGGAGTTTTACCCCTTGCACGAAAAATTGGATGTTGAACGCCTTAAAAAGCGCTTTGGTAAATTTATGGTAAAAGATTATGTCAAATCCGTAAAAGGAACTGAATTTCCTGCGTTTTTTGATGAAAACATAAATCAGTCAGAATTTGACAGTCAAATGGAAATTTTTTATAAATATCGCGGTAATCTTCTCACAGGCGGACTGTGTATAAAAGAATACCTTAATTTAAAAAGGTATAACGGACACACAAACGAGTACCGTGTATTTTACATTAACAACAGAGCGGCAACCGTGAGCCGAAATTCCGGTCAGGGCAATTATTCGCCCGAACCGCCAAAAGAATTACTTGAAAAATACAGTTGTCTTAAAAGTCCGTACTATACAGTTGATTACGCCGAAATTGACGACGGTTCCTGGAAAATAATCGAAGTCGGTGACGGCGGCGTTTCGGGACTGTCGGATAATCAGGATTATGATATATATTTCAGAACCCTGTACAACTTTCTAAATATATAAAAATATCGGGAGGAATGTATGTTCTATTTTCTTATTCCCACTTTAATGTCATATAATTTTATGCTTATTGCCGCCGCGGTAATTCCCGCCGTTTTTCTTATGGTTAAGGCTTACCGCTCCGACAAGCTTGAAAGAGAATCCAAATCCATGCTTTGGAGCCTCACAAAAGCTGGCGTTTTCTCATCGCTCATAGCCCTTGTCGAGGAGCGTGTGCTCTGCTTTGCGCTTGACCGCGCGGTTTCAAAAGACAGCTTTCTTTACAACATTATTCTGTATTTCGGCATTGTCGCCCTGGCGGAGGAAAGCTCAAAATATTTAATGCTCAAACGCCGCTCATGGCGTTCGCGTGAGTTTAACTGCCAATATGACGGTGTGATTTACGCCGTTTTTGTCTCGCTGGGTTTTGCCCTGTGGGAGAACATAAGCTATGTTATGACCTACGGCGTCGGCACCGCGCTTGTGCGCGCCGTTACGGCAATACCCGGTCACGCCTGCTTCGGCGTTTTTATGGGCGTATTCTACGGGTTTGCCAAAAAATTCGATTACCGCGGCAGCTCCGCTCTCAGTTCATTCTGCAGGTTTTTGTCGGTCGCCGTGCCCGCCCTGCTTCACGGCGCTTATGATTACACCGCGACCATGCAGACAAACAGCCTGTATTTTATTTGCTTTGTCGCCGTGCTGTTCGCGGTTTCATACATTCTTGTGGGCAGAATGTCAAAAAAAGACGATTATATATAAACGGAGAACAATATGAACACACTTGAACTGGCGAAGCAGAGAAGGAGCGTAAGAACCTTTGACGGCAATCCCCTCACCCCTCAGGGCAGAGAAAAGATTGAAAACTTTATTAAATCGGTGCAAAACCCCTTCGGTCAGAGCGTTGAGTTTATTCTGCTTGACGCAAAAGAAAACGGGCTTTCAACTCCCGTTATAAAAGGTGAAACCCTTTATGTTGCCGCGAAAATTCAAAAAGCCCCCTTCAGTGAGGAGGCTTACGGCTTCTCCTTTGAGCAGCTTGTGCTTTTCGCTCAGTCTCTCGGCATAGGCACCACATGGATAGGCGGCACCATGAAGCGTGAAATGTTTGAAAAAGCGGCTGATGTTCGGGGCAACGAGAGAATGTACTGCGTAAGCCCTCTCGGTTACCCCGCGAAAAAAATGTCGGTAATTGAGATGACAATGCGAAAAGGTGTAAAGGCGGATAAAAGAAAATCCGCCGAGGAGCTGTTTTTTGAAAAGGATTTTTCAACCCCTTTCAAAACGGAAAACCAAACCGTTTCGCAAACTCTCGAAGCGGTGAGGCTCGCCCCCTCCGCCGTGAATATGCAGCCCTGGCGCATTGTTGCCGACGGTGAAAAATACCATTTTTATATCAGCCATAAAAAGGGCTACGACGCAAATGCCGACCGGGATATTCAAAAGGTGGATATGGGCATTGCCCTGTGCCATTTTATGAACACAGCGGGCGGAGAGCTTGTTGTTGAGAACCCCGGCATCACTTGCGCAAACGGAGTTGAATACACAGCGACGGTAATAATAAAATGAAACAGAAGATTTTTGAATACATAAAAAACAAATATAACAGCAGCCCCGAATATCTGTGGGCCCGTTTTCCCGACTACGCAATATTCCGCCATGCCGACAACCGCAAATGGTTCGGCCTTTCGGGAACGGTTGCCGCGTGCAAGCTCGGCCTTGAAGGCGACGGCAGCGTTGAAATTCTGAATGTTAAAACAGACGACCCTCTTTTAGCGGATCTGCTCGTGCTGCAGCCGGGTTATTTTCGAGGCTGGCATATGAACAGGCAGAACTGGATTTCAATTCTGCTTGACGGCACGGTACCGTTTGAGGATATATGCCGCCTGATTGACGGGAGCTACGCGGCAACGGCTTCAAAAATCAGAAAGAAGGCCGTTCGCGCGCCCAAAGAATGGATTATACCTGCCAACCCGAAATATTATGACATTGAACGCGCCTTTGACGGTGCCGATGAAATTGACTGGAAGCAGGGCGCGGGTGTAAAAACGGGCGACACCGTGTTTATGTACGCAGGCGCCCCCATCTCGGCAGTTCTTTATAAATGCGCGGTTGTGAAAACGGATATTCCGTTTGAATTCAGCGATGAAAACCTTACAATTTCATCCCTTATGCGACTTAAACTTGAAAAGCGGTATCCGCCCGATAAATTCACATTCGCACGCCTCAAATCGGAATACGGCGTGTTTGCCGTAAGAGGCCCCCGCGGCATTCCCAACAGCCTGAGCTGCGCGCTTAAAGATGAGTAAAATGCTTTACATCAAAAAAATTCCGTCACCTCTCGGCGTGATTACCGCCGCGTCGGACGGCGAAAACCTGACCGGGCTTTGGTTTGAGGGGCAAAAGCATTTCGGCTCAACTCTCAAAGGAGCCTTTGATGAAAAAGACCTGCCGGTATTCAGGCAGACGGGCGAATGGCTGAATATCTATTTCAGCTCAGGGCTTCCGGGTTTTACTCCGCCGATAAAACTTGAGGGCACGGATTTTCAGAAACGCGTTTGGGAGATTGTCAAAACAATCCCTTACGGGCATACAGTCACCTACGGTGAAATCGCAAAAGCACTTGAAAGGCAAAACGGCGCAAAACGCGTTTGCGCGCGTGCTGTCGGCGGCGCGGTGGGGCGCAACCCCGTTTCAATCATCATACCCTGCCACAGAGTAATCGGCACAGGCGGAAACCTTACCGGCTACGCGGGCTCAACAGATAAAAAAGCTTTTCTTCTGCGGCTTGAGAACGCGGATTTTAAAACGGAATGAATTATGCTTGAAATCAGAATTATTGACCGTAACAAAACAACAACGCTTACCGCCGAAAGCGGCGCGAGGCTGTCGGATATTCTCACCGACGGCGGCTTTTTTGTTGATATGCCCTGCGGCGCGAACGGAAAATGCGGAAAATGCGCGCTTACCGTAAACGGCAAAAAAGAGCGCGTCTGCCGTTACATCGTAAATGATGATATAACCGTTGTTCTGAACAACCCTGAAAACAGCGTTGACGGCGTTTGTGATGAGATACCCTTTGACGCGGACAAAAAAGACCTGTGCCTCGCTCTCGATCTCGGCACAACCACACTTGCCCTCGCGCTTGTTTCGACCGGAGACGGAAAAACGGTTAAAACGCTCAGCCGCTCCAATTCACAGCGAATGTTCGGCGCGGATATTATGGCAAGAATTGAATTCTGCCGAAAAAACGGTGTTTCAAAGCTTCAAAGCGCGGTAATAAACGATATAAACAGGCTCACAGCCCTTTTTAATCTCAAAGCGCCGCTTCCGCTTTATGTCGCGGGCAATACAACAATGCTTCACATTTTTTTCGGCGTTGACTGTTCCTGTCTCGGCACAGCGCCATACACTCCCGTTTTTCTTCACTCAAAAATGGCACGGGGCGCATCTCTCGGCTTAAACGGTGTGAGTGAGGTTATATCTCTGCCCTGCATTTCGGCTTTTGCCGGGGCTGATATTGCCGCGGGGCTTAACTTTGTTCCCGCACCGCCCGCGGGCAGATACAATATGCTTATTGACCTCGGCACAAACGCCGAAATCGCTCTTTTTAACGGCAGTTCCCTTTTTTGCACATCCGCGGCGGCGGGTCCCTGCTTTGAGGGCGCGAACATCTCCTGCGGTATGAGCGCGGTTGAAGGCGCCGTTTACTCATACAAAAGCGGCAGGGCTCAGGTTATCGGCGGCGGCTTGGCAAGGGGAATATGCGGCACGGGGCTTATTGACGCCGTCGCCTTTCTTCTCGATGAAAAAATTGTTGACCGCACGGGCTTTATGAGCTGCGGTGAGTATGAAATCGCGAACGGAATTTATCTCAGTCAAGAGGATATAAGGCAGTTTCAAACGGCTAAATCCGCCGTGTTCTCGGCAATCCGCATTCTGATGAAAAGCGCGGGCGCAACCTTTGATGAAATTAAAACTGTTTATGTTTCGGGTGGGTTTTCGCAGGGCTTCAATGTTGAAAGCGCGGTGAGAACCGGGCTTCTGCCGTCTCAACTCGGCGCAAAATGCCTGACTGCCGGAAACAGCAGCCTGCAAGGCACCGTAAAATACGCCTGCGAGGGCGAAAAACTGCCCGGTTTTATTGACGCGGCGCAATACATTGATTTGGCGGCGGATGCGGAATTTTCAAAGGAATTCATTGCCAATATGGGCTTTTAAAACAGAACAGGGCAAAGCAAAAGGCAGGGGGTTAAAAATCCTCTGCCTTTAATGATATAAACTTTATTATGCCTCTTCGTCAAGCGAGTCGAGGTAATTGCTGACCATACTGCTTCTGCGTTCGGAGAGCTCGTAGTACATCTGCGTTCTTTTCTTTTTTGAGATGGGCCAGAGCATTTTGGGAACAATACCCAAAGCGCTGGTAACAAGCGGAACAACCGTGCAAAGGTAGAACAGCCATTTTTTTGTTCTCGCGTCCTGCGTGCCGACTTTAAGGCCCTGAACATAGCCGACCCTTTTCATAACAAGGTTGTTTATTGTGCCCATAAAGATGCCCTGAAGCTTCTGCACAAGGCCTTTGGCAACGCCTGTGGTTGCCTCCATACGGTAGCCGTGCTTCCACTCGCAGTAGTCCATAGCCTCGTTCCACAAATCGGCGTTTATAACCTTGTTTACGCCGAACAGCAGTTTGCTCAGGAACTCCGTAAAGCCGTAGCCCACAAGCATGGGTTTGAGTTTGAGGTAGTTTTTGTTTGTAATTCCGAGCAGGAAAAATCCGAATGTGACAAAATCGCCGTACATATCGGAACCGACCCACAGGAATTTTGATGAGAAACGCTTGCGCAACGGCGCGACAAACGCGTAGCTTATGCTGCCTACGGGGCCCGAAATGCCGCTTACAAGAGCTTTGAGCGTGTTAATCATTGAGTTTTCGCCGAACACGTCTATCCAGTAATTATCCTGGCTTGTGCCAACGCCGAAGCCCGCGAGGAAGTCAGACAGGCACATAAGCAGAACCGGGTAGTTTGTGAAGATTGCCTTGAAGCCCTCTTTAATACTGGGCCTTTCAATGGATTGCGGAACTCTCTCTTTTGAGGTGAGGAAGAACCAGAGCGTAAACGCCGATGAAATAAGCGCGCAGCCTACGCCCATACCCATAAAAATGGTTCGCAGCTGAATATTCCATTTGCCGGTTGTAACCATATCATACATAAAGCCGAATATGTAACGCGGCATATCCTCGCCCATATAGCCTGTAATAAGCTCTGCGAGGGTTATAAGCCGCACACGCTCATTCGGGTTCGGCGTAATAGTGCTCATATAACCGCTTCTCGCGACGCCGGTGAAAGTGTTTGCCGTTTCGGTGAACACACTGAAAACATAGTAAAAAACAAGTTTCGGTACATATGTCGCAGCGGTGTTCGGGAAGAAATACGGAATAAACCAGTAGAGCAGACCGATAATTGTCATCGGAATCTGGAAACCCACAAGATAGGGGCGGAATTTGCCTATTCTTGTTCTTGTGTTGTCAACTATGGCGGAAATGAAGGTGTCGTTGATGATGTCCCACGCGCCGGTGAAAATGCCGACTATCGCGGCGATATTGAAGTCGATTTTAACAACATCCCAGATAAATCTCTGGCTGTAACCGTTAATGTTGAAGCTGTTTGACCAGTCATTGAAAAGGTATGATATTGTTTCTTTTGTGCCGATATAGTTAAAGCTGCGGTAAATGTTGTTATCGCTCACAACATCTTCTGCCGTGTTCTGAGCCGCCTGAGTGTTTAAATCATCAGCCATCTGTCTGCACCTCCATTTCGGTAATATAAACCGTGAGTTCATCTGTGTAGGTGTGGCCGCCGTATTCAAGAATCATTTTAACGGTAACCGTCTCTTCTCCGCTTCCCTCAACAGTCATAACGCCGTCCGCGTCTATGCTTACCGCCTCTTTGTCGGAGGGCTCGAAGGTCAGCTTGTAATCTTCTTTTGAAGCGTCGGAATCAACAGTAACGCTCGCCGGCAGAGCCTTCATATCGCCGTGCTTCACGGCAATCGCGGGCTGTGTGAACACAGCGCCGAAATAGCTGAATGAAATGTGCTCATCGGTTTTGTAGGGCATTGTTACGGCTGTTTCGCCGTTTTCGGCAAGAGCCTTGTAATCATCGGTAAACACGGCGTTCGCGCTGACTGAATAAACCGTTGAAATATCAATGTTGAGAATACGGTCGGCAACGCGGTCGATTTTAACGCTAACCGTTCTGCTTTCGGCCTTTATTTCAACATTCTCAAGTTTTGCCGCGGGAGCTAAGGTTTCCTCGATTTTTTTGTAAATATCGCTTTTTGTCATCGCGGAGGTATCGATTGAGGCGGGGTCAATGCCGAGGGTTATGAAATAGAACGCGTCATCGCTTACATTGCCCTCCTCATCGGTGTGCCCCTGCTGAGCCTCGCACTCTTTGACATCGCCGGGCTGTATTTCAACCGCGGGAAAATTCTCCGCCTCGCTCATAACAACATTTGAAGCGGAAGGGTAAAACTCCGAAATTCTGCCGGAGGCTCCGCCTCTGATATAATTGAGCATTGACAGGTCGGCGTCTTTCATCTCCGCCTTGATATCCTCATCAAGGTTTACGCCCGTGCTGAAACTGCCTTCAACATTATCGGCTGAGAGCACCTGAGAATAAAGCCCGTTAATGTAGGCGCATATATCCTCTTTTGTTTTGGGGAGCGGCGTCACGCTCATGGCGGCGGGCTGTTCGGGCATTGTGAATTTGGGCTTGCTGAGCTGTCTTTTCGCGTAAACGGTAACAGTGGCGAAACAGGCCCCCACAAGCAGAACAACGGCGAGAATTATCAGAATAAGATTTTTTTTGCTTTTTTTGTTTTCGCTCACAGCTCTTTGCCCTCCTCTTCCACTTTAAGCGCTTCCCTGAGGGCGTTGAGCCTTTCCTCGCGCTCTTCATCACTTTCAAAAACGGGAATGGGAAGGCTGTCAAGGTCAACCTCACCCGAGCGCACTTTTTTGAGCATCTCTTTGCGCTTGAGGTCGTTTTCTCTGTAAACGGGCTCAATTCCTTTTTTAAGAACGGCCTTGCTGATAAGGAAAACTGCAATAAACACAGCCAGGCACACAAGGGCGCCGAAGCCCATTTTAAACTGTGACACCGGTGAATCCTTTGAAACTATGTTGAGCACAACAACCGCCGCCTGCACAACGGCGGAGATAACGGCTCCCGTGAGGGCGCAGTTCCTCATAACCTTAGCGCACCTTGTCAGGTTCAGAAAGCCGAGCGCCCAAACGGCAAAAATAACAAGGTCGATTATAAAGATTATAACAATCAGAATAAAGGCGATAAATATCAGCAGCGTATGGTCGCCGAAGAGCGTGCTGCCGAGAAAGTCGGGCAGTTTCATAATCGTGCCGCCGGTAAAGCCCGTAATAATTCCGATGAGCCCCGCCGAAAACGAGCCCTCATAAAACGGAACGCTGTAACTCGTGGCTGCAAAAGGAACAAGAAGGGCGCAAACACCGAGCAGCACAATAACCATTCGCGCAATCTGAAGCTTTCCGCCGATAAACTGCGCTTTTATTCTCGCTACAATCATTCTCGCAACCGCGCTTTCAAGCTCCGTGCGCTTGGCGTCTCTCATAAGCCCTTCGTTCTGCGTATAATACATAATATTTACGCCGCAGTGCTTACAGTTGGGTTTGAGATCGTAAAAAGGAATCTCGCCCCCGCATTTGGGACATTTCAATTTATCAACTCCATTCTTAAAATTCGGTAAATCTTATATTTTTTCGGAAAGAACCGTCTTTCCGTCGCTCCGGACGAAATCAACGGTTATTCCTTTTTTGTCAAAAGTCAGACCGGTCGCGCCGAGATAGCCGTCACGGCACTCGGTGCCGACAACCGTGGGGCACGGCGCGGGAAAGCGCGCGTGCAGCGAACCCGGACGCATAATCTCATAAGTGTGCATATGGGCGGAGAGAAGCGCGTCGGGCTTTATTTCAAACATCAGCTTCGCCCATTCGGCGTATGTTTCGTTTTCTATGGTAAAGGTTTTGTTCATATCGCGGATAAACGGAATGTGCGACACAACAACACGGTGTTCAACACCGGGGGCGGCAAAGGCGTTTTGCGCATCGTCAATCAACTCGCGCATATAGGCGGTCTGCTCTTTTCTGAATTTGTGAAACCGCACGCTGCCGCCGTATTCGGAGTGTTCGTCGCCCTTATCCTCACCGCAGTCAAGCACAAGCCCCCATATTGAGCCGAGGCGGAAGGTGTAATATGTAAGACCGTTTCTCAGCGGTATATAGTCATAAATCAGCTCGGCGGCGGCGCCCCTGTTCTCATGGTTGCCGCGGGCGTAAACAACGGGAATTTCGCCGCGGGTAAGCTCCGCCGCGACATTGTGCGCCACTTCAAAGCTGTTGGTCTTTTCGCATTTGTCTGACATATCGCCGTTGACAATCAGAAAATCGAACCCGCCGAAGGTTTTTGCCGCTTTTACAGACCTTTGAGCGTTGCCGTGGGCATCGCCTGTCATAAACGCCCTGACGGGCGCTCCGCTTTTAACCGGGCGGAAGGCGTAGCTTTTTTCAACTGTTTTTACCGTTTTTGTGCCGTAAGCGACACGGGCTGTGATAACATCAAGGCAAACGGTGTACTCACCGCATTCATCAAGCAGACTTTTGGGCACGGTTATGCCGCGCATCCCTTTGGCGGAGCGCATAATACCGCAGCGGCAATCGTCAAACTCAGTGCCGCCCACCCTGATTTTCGCGAAAGAGGGAAAACGCGTGTAAAAAAATATTCTGTACTCATCCCCCACGCAGTACACAACTGGATCGGTTGAAAACACAGCCGCTCACTCTCCTAACCGGCACAGTGCAAATTGCATAGTATTTTAAAATATTTTTAAACTATTTTATATAATATTATATTTTACCGTGTTTGTAAAGTAACAATATTTTTGTTACAATCTGTACGGTTTTATCGCCTGAGCGCGGCTGGTCCGCTTGACTTTTAAACAGGGCGGTTGTATTATATAGCGTACGAAAAAAATAAACATTTTCTTTTAAATAAAGGAGTACCGATATGTTCAGAATTTTGAATAACAAAAAGAAGCTCATACCCGTTTCACTGCTTACGGGTTACCTCGGCGCGGGCAAAACCACGCTTCTCAACCATGTTCTCTCAAACCAGGAGGGCTACAAGGTTGCGGTAATCGTCAACGACATAGGCGAAGTGAACATTGATGAAACGCTTATTCAGCGCGGAGGCTCCGTTCAGGGCAACGACAGCCTTGTTCCCCTTTCAAACGGCTGCATCTGCTGCACGCTTGCCACCGACCTTATGAACCAGATTATCGACCTTGCCAAAAGCAAAAAATTCGACTATATCCTTATTGAGGCGTCGGGTATATGCGAGCCCGCGCCCATAGCCAACTCAATTTGTATGCTTGACGGCACCGACCCGAGCGTAAACATTCCCGGCGTTGCCTACCTTGACAACATTACAACCGTTGTTGACGCCAAGCGTATGGCGGATGAATTCGGCTCCGGCAAGGCACTGCTGAACAAAGATCTTGATGAGGATGACATTGAGAACCTGCTTATTCAGCAGATTGAATACTGCACAACAATTATTCTCAACAAGCTTGACCTTGTAACGGATGAAGAGAAAAAGGCCGTGCTTGAAGTGATAAAAGCGCTTCAGCCCGAAGCGAAAATCATTGAAACCGAAAACGGCGTTGTGGATGTTGCCGACATTCTCTCAACCGGGCGTTTCGACTATGAGAAGATTTTTGAGAGCGCGGGCTGGATAAAAGCTTTTCAGGCTGAAAATGAAGATGACGATGACGATGACGACGATGAACATGAACATCACCACCATGACGATGACGACGATGACGATGAACACGAACATCATCACCACGATGACGACGATGATGACGATGAAGACGGCGATGAACACGGCCATCATCACGGCGGGCACCACCACCATCATCACCATCACCACGATGAGGGCGAGGCTGAGGAATACGGCATCGGCACCTTTGTTTATCAGAATGTAAAACCGTTTTCAAAAGATAAGTTTGAGGATTTTGTTTTCGGTCACTGGCCCGCGGATGTAATACGCGCAAAAGGTCTTTTCTGGATTGAGGACGACCCCCAAACAGCCTATATTTTTGAGCAGAGCGGCAGGCAGAAAACCGCAAAGGGCGACGGCAGCTGGATAGCCGCCTTCCCCGAAAAAGAAAAGAAAGAGATCTTGGCGCAGAACCCCGACATAGCCGCCGCGTGGGATCCGGTTTACGGCGACCGCTGCAACAAGCTTGTTTTCATCGGCAGAAATATGGATAAAAAAGC
>ONON01000214.1 GCA_900319455.1 uncultured Eubacteriales bacterium | reverse complement strand
GCGGAGAGCAACTCTGTTTCTCAGCGCACGGTTTCGGTCTCCGCCGCGAGAGGTGAGATTGTTGACAGATACGGCACGCCTCTTGTAGAAAATCATCAGGGCTACGCGCTTGTGTTTGACGGGGCGTATTTTCCCCCGGCGTCTGAACAGGAACAGCGCAACAAAATAATAATAAACCTTATTAAAAAACTTGAGTCATCGGGCGAAAGCTGGAACAACACACTGCCCGTTGAAATTGACCCGGAGGGTAAGCCCGCTTTTATTGAGGGCAGAGATTCTGATATCAAAAAGATAAAGCGCGAGGATTTGCTGAATTTAAACGATTACGCAACGGCTCAAAACTGTTTTGACGCTCTTGTTTCAAGATATAAGCTTGAGGCATACTCCGCGCGTGACGCTCTTAAAATCGGTTCTGTATGCCTTGCCATGAAAGAGATAGGTTTCGGCATCAGCAACCCTTACACCTTTGCGGACGATGTAAGCGAAACGACCGTTGCCGCGATTAAAGAAAACAGCCTGTTCTATCAGGGCGTGGATGTTGAGGTTGTTCCCTACCGCGACTATTCCGACGGCACTGTGGCGCCCCATCTGCTCGGCACCGTCGGCTTCATAAACGCTGAGGAATACGCCGAAAAAAAAGATGACGGCTACGCCATAACCGACACCATAGGCAAAAGCGGTGTTGAATACGCCATGGAGGCTTACCTCAGGGGAAAACCGGGCGTAAAAACCGTTTATACAGACGCTTCGGGCAAAGTAACGGGTTCGGAGATAACAACTGACCCGGAACAGGGCAACACGGTTGTGCTCACCATAGACGCGGGGCTGCAAAAGGTTGCGCAGGAAGCTCTCGCAAAAGCCATAAACGACTACGCGGGTGAAAAAGGCACTATGGTTACCCCTGCCGGCGCAGTTGTGGCGATTGACTGCAACACGGGCGAGGTTTTGTGCAGCGCCTCTTACCCAACCTATGATATATCCTCATATTATGACAATTATTCCGAGCTGAGCGCGGAAAAAGGCGATCCGCTTTGGAACCGTGCTTTTCAAAGCACTTACGCGCCCGGCTCAACCATGAAGCCTTCGGTTGCCTGCGCGGCTCTTGAATCAGGCCTGATTGATGAAAACTACACCGTTTACTGCTACGGCAAATACACATACCTCGGTCAGGAATTCAAATGCGAACAGGCGCACGCCTCACCCTTTGTAAATGTTGTGCGCGCCATTCAGGAAAGCTGCAACACTTTTTTCTATGAGGTGGGCAAAAATCTCGGTATTACAAAAATGAACGAATACCGCGTGCTTTTCGGCTTCGGTCAAAAAACCGGAGTTGAGGTAAGCGAGGCTTCCGGCATTCTCGATTCACCTGAATACAGAGAATCTCTCAACCAGCCGTGGCTTCCCGGATACACCGTTCAATCGGCAATCGGTCAGGCGGGCAACCTTGTTTCGCCCGTGCAGCTTTGCAATTACTGCGCCACAATAGCAAACGGCGGCACACGCTACTCCGTTCATCTTGTAAAATCCATTCTCAAATATGACAATTCACGCGTTGTGATTGAAAAGACGCCCGAAATCGTCAATGAAGTCGGACTTTCGCAAAAGACGCTTGACCTTGTGCGTGAAGGTATGCACAGGCTTTGCAAAATCGGATACTGCCGCAAATATTTTTCTCATCTCAAAAGCAGTATAGACCCGTCAGGCAAAACCGGTACATCGCAGGAATACAGGAAGATAAACGGCAAGTCCACTAAAATAAACAACGGCTTTTTCATCTCCTTTGCACCGTATGACGAGCCTCAGATTGCCGTTGCCGTTGTGGGCGAGGGTATGACCTCCGGAACTTATGTGGCTCCCGTCGCCGCGGCCATATATGAATATTATTTCTCCGACGGTGAAACGCCTCAGGAGGCGCAGGGAGAAAACTCTTTGATAGGATGAAAAACAATGGCACAAAAATATGTATTTGTTTCAGGCAAGGGCGGAGTAGGCAAATCTTCCGTCGCTCTCGGCATCGCGCGCTCCATGAGTGAAAAAGGTCTGCGCGTGCTTCTGGCGGATTTTGACATCGGTCTGCGTTCGCTCGACCTTATGCTCGGTGTTTCGGAGACGGTTGTTTTTGACTGGGGAGATGTTCTTCTCGGCAGATGCTCTATAAAAGACGCTGTCATAAACAAAGGCACTCTCGCTTTTTTCCCCGCCCCCGCCGCTTATGATGAGGCGTTTACTCCCGAAGAGATAAAAAAACTTTTTGAAGTGCTTGACGCCGATTTTGACTTTATGCTTTTTGACGCTCCGGCAGGTCTGGGCAAGGTGTTTGAGCTTGCCTGCGCTCCCGCGCAGAAAGCCGTGCTTGTCACAACCCCCGACAGCGTGTGTGTGCGTTCCTGTTCCGCCGCGGCGGCAAAGGTCAGGGCGCTCGGGCTTGAAAACCCGTATCTGATAATAAACAGATTTATCGAAAAGCCGGTTATAAAGGGCAGACTTTTGAACATTGATGACTGCATCGACTCCGTATCGGCGAAACTGACCGGTGTTGTTCCGGAGGATTTCGCGGTAGTAACCTCATCCGTCACGGGCATTCAGCCCGACAAAAACGCTCCGTCATCAAACGCATTTAACAGAATCTGTCTGAGACTCAACGGCGAAAAAGTTCCGCTTTTTAAGGATTGATTATATGGAAAACACCACAATAGCCGCAATCTCCACTCCCGAGGCGGCAGGCGCGCTGGGCGTAGTACGGATATCGGGAGAAAAAGCCATAGACACAGCCGCGAAGATTTTTACACCCGTAAACGGTGAAAACCTTAACGATACAAAAGGCTACCGCGCGCATTTCGGCACAGTGCATGACGCAGGCGCAAGAATTGACGAGGCGGTATGCCTTGTTTTTCGCGCTCCGCACAGCTACACAGGCGAAAACACGGCGGAAATCACCTGCCACGGCGGACTTTATGTTACAAAAGCCGTTCTTCGCGCCGCCTTCAACGCGGGAGCCGTTCCCGCCGAGGCCGGCGAATTTACCAAAAGAGCTTTTCTCAACGGCAAAATCGACCTTGCAGAAAGCGAAGCTGTTATGGCGCTTATAAGCGCAAGGGGCAAACAGGCGGCAACAGCCGCCCTTAACACACTTGACGGCAGGCTGAGCAAAAAAATAGGCGAGTGTGCCGGCAAAATCACCGCCGTTCTCGCATCACTTGCCGCCTGGGTTGATTACCCTTATGATGAAATTGAAGACACATCTCCCTCTGAAATGCTGAAGGTTTTTTCTTCAGCTGAAAATGATTTAAATGAGATAATCGAGCGGTATGACACGGGCAGGGTTTTTACCGAAGGCATTGATACCGCCATAGTCGGGCGCCCGAATGTCGGCAAATCAACCCTTATGAACCTGCTTTCCGGCTGCGAACGCTCTATTGTAACCGATGTTGCCGGCACCACGCGCGATGTTGTTGAGCAGAGTGTGCGTCTCGGTTCGCTTATTCTCAACGTTTCCGACACGGCGGGTATCCATGAAACGGCGGACAGGGTTGAAAGTATAGGCGTGCAAAGAGCCAAAACCCGTATGCAGAGAGCCGCCCTTGTTCTTGCAGTATTCGATTCTTCAGAACCGCTCAATTCCGATGACCTTGACATACTTGAAGCGTGCAGGGGCAAACTGAGCATTGCGGTAATCAATAAAACAGACCTTCCCGAAGCGGCTGATATTTCAGGCATTTCGGATTATGTAACGGCTGTTGTGCGCGTTTCGGCGGCAACCGGCGAAGGCGAGAAAGAGCTTGAACAGGCGGTTTCAGACTTGCTTTGCTCAAAAGACTTTAACCCTGAAAACCCCTGCCTGCAAAGCGAGAGACAGCGGGAGTGCTGCGTTCGCGCCCTCGGCTGCATTAAAGAGGCAATTGAAGCGATTAAAAACAACATTACTCTTGACGCTGTTACGGTTTGCGCCCAAAGGGCAGTTGACGCCTTGCTTGAACTGACCGGAGAAAAAGCGGCAGATGCGGTAATAAATGAGGTGTTCTCCCGCTTCTGCGTAGGTAAATAAAAAAGGACTGCCGCGTTGAATTCGCGACAGTCTGTTTTATTTATGGCGTCCCCGGCGCGATTCGAACGCGCGGCCTTTCGCTTAGGAGGCGAACGCTCTATCCTGCTGAGCTACGGAGACAGGCGGATATTAACAGCCCTGTTTTTCGGGCGGATATTATTTTAACAAACCGCGCCGCTTTTGTCAACGGCGCGGCAGTTATTTTTAAAGTTTAAACATTAAATCTGAACAGCACTACATCGCCGTCCTGCATAACATATTCCTTGCCCTCGCTGCGTACCATCCCTTTTTCTTTCGCGGCAGTCAGCGAGCCTATGGAAATAAGATCGTCAAAAGCGATAACTTCGGCGCGTATGAAGCCTCTTTCAATATCGGAGTGAATTTTGCCGGCCGCCTGAGGCGCCTTTGTGCCTTTTTTAATTGTCCAAGCCCTGCACTCGTCTTTTCCCGATGTGAGGAAGCTGATAAGCCCGAGAAGGGAATAGCTTTTTTGCACAAGATTGTCGAGCCCGCCCTGTTCAATGCCGAGATCTGCCAGAAACATCTCTTTTTCCTCTTTGTCAAGCGAGGCGATTTCCGCTTCCAACTCCGCGCAGATAGGCAAGGTTTCACTGCCCTCTGCGTCGGCAATCGCTCTGACCGCCTGATAGTATTTATTGTTTTCAATTCCGCCCGAAAAGTC
>ONON01000038.1 GCA_900319455.1 uncultured Eubacteriales bacterium | reverse complement strand
TGAGGATCTGCTGATAAAAAATATGCGCCACCGCCTTGACGGGCTCGGCACTTTCGATTTCACGCCCCAGCAGTCAACGGTTGTGGTTACCCCGCACGAAGATGTCACCGATATGGACGAGGCTTTTTCAAGGCTTTGCAAGGTTTTCGGCATCGCGGCTCTGTCACGGGCGGCAAGCGTTGAAAAGGATATGAACACAATATTGCGCAGCACCGCGCAATATCTTGATGAGAGAATACTTTCAGCCCGCACCTTCAAGGTAAACGCGAAAAGGAGCGACAAATCCTTCCCCCTTGCTTCACCTGAAATCTGCAATCAGGTCGGCGGATATATTTTAAGCAGATACAGTCACCTGAGCGTGGATGTTCACAACCCGGATCTTATTATCACCGTTGAAATACGCGACAGCGCGGCTTACATTCACGGCAATCAGGTCAAGGGCGCGGGCGGAATGCCTGTGGGCAGCTCCGGCAGAGCGGCTCTGCTTATCTCCGGCGGAATAGACAGCCCCGTGGCGGGTTATATGATGGCTAAAAGGGGGCTTGCCCTCACGGCGGTTCACTTTGCCTCGCCGCCCTACACAAGCGTCAAGGCGGAGCAGAAGGTGCACAAGCTTCTTCGCAAGGTGGCCGAGTTTTCCGGCAGAATAGTGCTTTTCACGGTGCCTTTCACCGAAATTCAGGAGCAGATAAAAGACAACTGCCCTGAGGATTTATTCACCCTTATTATGCGCAGAATGATGATGCGCATTTCTCAGATGGTGGCGGCGGATCAGAACTGCGGCGCGCTCATCACGGGCGAGAGCGTCGGTCAGGTGGCAAGCCAGACAATGCCGGCAATAGCCTGCACCCAGGCTGTTTGCAAAATACCCGTTTTCCGCCCGCTTATCGGTATGGATAAAGACGAGGCTGTCGCAATCTCACGCAAAATTGAAACCTTTGACATCTCCATTCTGCCTTATGAGGACTGCTGCACGGTGTTCACACCGAAGCACCCGAGAACAAAGCCTACGCTTGAAATGCTTGAAAAGGCGGAAAAAGTGCTTGACATTGACGCCCTTTGCGAAAAGGCGTTCAACGGAATAAAGATGAAAATAATCCACGCTTACAACACCGACGGTGATGACTCGAATGAATGATATTGCGAAAAAAGCGGTTGAACTGCTTTCTGAAAAAGGCGGAACGGTCGCCTGCGCCGAATCCTGCACGGGAGGACTTGTTGCCAAGCTCATAACCGATGTTCCCGGCTCGTCGGAGGTTTTCCATCTGGGAGCGGTAACATATTCAAACGATATAAAAAACAAAATTCTCGGCGTTGAAGAAAAAACGCTTGAAGCATTCGGCGCGGTGAGCGAACAGACCGCCGTTGAGATGGCGCAAAATGTTCGAAAGCTCGCGGGCGCGGATTACGGAATTTCAACAACGGGTATTTCCGGCCCCGGAGGCGACGGAGTTTGCGATGAGGCCGGCCTCAGCTATATTGCCGTGAGCGCGGCTGACAAAACCGTGTGCAAAAAGCTTGAAACCCACTGCGGCAACCGCGATTTCAACAGGGAACACACGGCGCAAAGCGCGCTTTCGCTGTTGATTGAAATAATTGAAGATTAACCGATTTCACATATAAGGAGGAACAAAAATGGACGAAAACAAAACTCCCGGCAAGGGCGGTTCAGACGATTTTGATTTTGACGGTTTTTTCGATTCTCTTGAGAATTTTGAACCGTTTGAGGCATTTGAAGCCGAAAAAAAGGGCAGCGCCCCCGCTGCCGAAAACACCGCCGACGCCAAAGAACAGGGCGATGAGCTCAATTTTATCGACTCAGCCAAACACGATATTGACGATCTGATTTCATCCTACGCGCAGCCGGCGCCCGATGACGCCCCGCAGGTTGACATTCCCGCGGGAACACAGCAGAGCTTCAACATCAACATCAGCCCCAAAAGCGTTAAAAAAACAGGCGGCGCGGATGACTACTCGCCCTCCGTTGCGTTTATTCCGGATGACGCGATTAATATCAACGACATCCCCGGCTACGAAATCAAAACGCAAACCACAAAAAAGGAGGAACAGCCCAAAAAGGCAAAAACAAAGCCCTCCGAAATTGTGCGCAAAACCGTGCTTTCGCTTTCAATCATCGTTATTCTCGTAAGCGGCGCCTATCTGCTTAAAAGCTATGTTATCGACCCCTATATGTCAACAAAAAAGAATGACAAAGCCGCGAACGATCTGATAATTGTGGAGGATTTTCCCGAAGGCACAAAAGAGAGCGAAATGTGGGAGCAGGTAAAAAAGAAATATCCCGATGTTGAGTTTTACCCCGATATGCTTGTAAAATACGCGAATCTTTACGCGGCAAATCCCGACCTGCGCGGCTGGATTACCATTGCCCCCTTCGGCATTGATATGCCTCTGGCTCAGGGTTCAGACAACAGCTACTACTTAAAGCGCGACATTTACAAAAAATGGACCGAATACGGCGTGCCCTATTTTGACTACCGCAACTCAACCTATATGCTTGACCGCAACACCATAGTTTACGGCCATAATATGAAATACTCCGATAAAATATTCGGTATGCTTGAAGACTACAAAACCGTTGACGGCTACAAAAGAGCGCCCACAATACAGTGCAACACAATTTTTGAGGATTACACCTGGAAAATTTACGCCGTGTTTATTACAAACAGCGAGGCGAAGGATGACAACGGCTATGTGTTCAACTACACCTTCACAAGGCTCTCGGATGAAAAATTCAAAGAATACATTTCTTTTGTTGACAAAAGAGCGCTTTACACCACGGGCGTTGACATTCTGCCCACAGACTATATGCTCACCCTTTCAACCTGCTGTTACGATTTTGACAGCGCGAAAATAGTTGTTCTCGCGAGAAAGGTTCGCGACGGCGAAAGCTCGGAGGTTGACACCTCAAAGGCCAAAACCAACCCCAACCCGCAGTATCCGCAGGCGTGGTATGACGCGTACGGCAAAACAAACCCGTACTCAAACGCCGCTAAATGGTATGCCAACTGACCCTTTGCCAACTGAAAGAAAGGAGAGCGCACGCGGTAAACAAACCGCGGCGCAACATTGAAATATGATTAACAGCAACGCCTGCATAATGTCTCTCAACAAATCGCTCAGCGCCGAAACCATGCGCGCGCTGAACGCTCTTCAAAGCGCGGTGAGCAACAGCTTCAGCTGCACCTCAAACGCCTATTCATCAATAAAGCAACTGCTCTCACAGCTCGGCGAAAGGCTTAAAGAAAACAGCCTTGTGATAATCGCCGCCGAACCCGCCCTCTTCTACTCGGCAAAAGAAGTGTTCTGCCAGGCTCTGTCACTCAAGTGTGAAAACAGCGACGATGTTATCGCCTCGCTCCCCACCTCTTATTTCCCAAAAAACGAGCGTGAATACAGAGTTGTGGCGGGTTTTCCGAAGCACTCGGAAATTCTGTTCACCCCGAACGGGCTTTTCAGCGGCTTCTGCGTAGCCAACGGCACACAGAAAATCATATTTGTTCCACTTGAAGAAAAGATTACATCCACCCTTCTTGCCGGTCCGCTCGGCGAGCTTCTTGCCCGTTTCGCGGATGAGAACAACATTGTTGTTGCCGACATTACGGATGACAGCGACCTTGAAACAGCTCCGACGCAGGAAACCGAAAAAGCTCAGGAAACCGACGCCGACGGCGAGCCCAAAACAATCAATGTTTCACAGGATGTTCCCGTAACTCCTCCGGCCCCCGCGGCACCTGTTGACGCCCCTTCGGCCGCTCCGGGCACGGACGCTCAGTCTTCGCAGAGAGCCAACAGAACCCTGCTTATTGAAAAAACCTCCGCCATGGTGGAGGCTCTCAAATCAACGGGCGCGACTCTCGCGATTTCACAAAGCGGTTCATTCAAGCCGTTAAAGAGCGTTATTGACACCATTGCCGGCTCAACGGACTCCATTGTGTTTGACGACGCCGTTGTTGAAAAATGGCAGGGCGGCAAATTCAACGAATATTTCGCGAACCTTGCCAAAAACACTTTTGAGAGATGCGGCACGGATTACGCGGGCGCTGTTTCAACACTCTATACCGACGCCACAGGCAGATTTATGTTTTATGTTGTCGCCGACTCCCGCGGCGCCAAAATCACAAAGGTCACCGGCAACGACTCAAACGAGATAATCACAAAATGCGTGCTCGGCTTTGTTTCCGCTCTTAAAGACAAAGTTCTGGCAAACGCTCAGGAAGAACCCGCGCAGGAAGAAGTTCCGTCAAACGGGGTTGTCAAATCATCAACTCCCCTTGTTATTTCAGCCATTGTTCTTATAATCGCTATTATAGCGAGCGCGGCTGTGGCGTTTTATATGAAGGGCAGCGGCGATGAAAACACCACCGTTCCCGAAACCACATCCTATGTTGAGGAATTAACCGAGCCCGAAACAACAACCGCCGAGGAAACAACAGCCGAAGAAACAACCGGCGGCGAAGAGGGAGAAGAAAACGAAAGCGACACGCAGGCGGAAGAAGCCTCCACGGAAAACGCGGAACAATAAAACGGCATTTTAACACGGCATTCGTTTAACAGACGGATGCCTTTTGTTTTGCCTGTGCGAATTGACAATATAATAAAAATTATGATATATTATTTTTTGTTATTGCTTTATTAATTCTTTTGCTTGATAAATGAGGTATTCAATGAAAAAAAGCAGAGCCTTTCCGCCCGTTTTTGTTACCAAAAAAGCCGAAAACTCAATAAAAAGCGGGCATCCGTGGGTTTACGGCGAAGAGATAACCTCACAGCCGCAGGGCATTGAAAACGGGGCTTTGACCGATGTGTTTTCTCAAAAGGGTTCCTATCTCGGCACGGGGTTTTACAGTGAAAAAAGCAAAATCCGCGTGCGCATTCTTTCGGATAACGCCAATGAGAGTTTTTCACCCGCTTTTTTTGAGCGGAGGCTTAAATACGCCGTGGATTACCGCAAAACGGTTATGGGCGACGATTTTGCCTGCTGCCGCCTTGTTTTCGGCGAGGCGGACGGTTTGCCGGGGCTTACGGTTGACAGGTTCGGCAGCGTTCTTGTAACCCAGGTGCTCTCTTTCGGTATGGAGAAAATCAAGGGCGTTATTTACAGCGCGCTTGTGCGCATCCTCAAAGAATACGGCGAAGATATTTCGGGAGTGTTCGAGCGCAACGATGTCGCCATACGCGAGCTTGAGGGGCTTAAGCAACACAAAGGCTGGTATGAGCTTGACGGACTTAATCACCCCAGCTCAACCGTTACCGAAATAACCGAAAACGGCATTAAATACGCCGTGGATTTTGAAAACGGGCAGAAAACCGGCTTCTTTCTCGACCAAAAATACAACCGCCGCGCGGTGGCTGAAATTGCGAAGGGCAAAACAGTGCTTGACTGCTTCACTCACACGGGCTCATTTGCCCTTAATGCCGCTAAGGGCGGCGCGAAAAGCGTTACAGCGGTTGATGTCTCCGCCGACGCGGTGGCTCTCGCTGAAAAAAACGCAAAAGCAAACGGGCTTGACGGCAATATGGAGTTTGTTGTTGCTGATGTTTTTGACCTTTTGCCGGAGCTTGAAAAAAGCGCTAAGCATAAATACGATTTCATCATTCTTGACCCGCCCGCGTTTACAAAAAGCAGAAAAACAGTAGCCAACGCGCAAAAGGGCTACAAAGAAATCAATTACAGGGCAATCAAGCTTCTCGGGCGCGGAGGATACCTCGCGACCTGCTCCTGTTCCCACTTTATGAACAGTGAGCTTTTTGAAAAAATGCTTAAAAGCGCCGCGAAAGACGCGGGCTTCGCTTTAAAACAGATTGAGGCGCGTCAGCAGTGCCGCGACCACCCCGTGCTGTGGAATGTGCCCGAAACGGACTACCTCAAATTCTATATTTTTCAGATTGTGTAGGTGATTGTTTTGAAATATACAAACTGGATGACCGCGGTAAAAGACGAGGTTAAAATTAACAAGCTTGTCATCCCCGCCGCTCACAACGCGGGCACAAAGGGGATTGTGAAATTCGGCTGCTGTCAGGACGGCACGCTGTATGAACAGTATCAATACGGCATAAGGGAATTCGGGCTTTTTTACAGGGCAAAAAAAGGCAGGCTCCTGCTCGCTCACGGCATGAGCACCGGCAGCCCGCTTGAAGCGGCTCTCAAAGACCTTTCAAAAGTTTTGCAAGAGAGTGAAAACGAGTTTTTCATAATCGACCTGCGCCAGTACGCCGACCAGAAAATAGGCCCCTTCACCCTGCGTTACGGCGACAACGGCAATATGGCGAACGCCCTTGTTGAAAAATACCTTAAACCCGAAAAATACGCGTACACCGACTTTGATAAAATTGCCGATATAACAATGGGCGACCTGCGAAAAAGCGGCAAAAAATATCTTCTGCGCTCACCGGAAAAGCTCTACACCGGCTCAAGAGATTTCAGAATTTACGATATGTGGGATAAAAAGATTTTCGGTTACAAAACCGAAAAATTCGCCCGGGTATGCACCGATTTTCTCGACACCGAAACCTGCGAAGACTTTTTGTGGTTCCAGACTCAGCAAACTCCGAATTTGGGCACCGAAAACGGGCTGAGAAAATGGCCGAGGGAACTTGACGGGGATTTGCGCCCGTATTTCAAAGGCATAATCAAACGGATAGCCGACAATCCGCTGTATCTTGAAAAAATCAATATTATCGGCGGTGATTTTATGACCCGCGACCATATGAAGGTAAACGCAATTTTAAGCTTGAATCTCGCGAAAAACTATATAAAGGAAGAATGCGTTGAGGAGTTTAAAGCTCTGATCGCCGAAGATTGAGGTAAACACAATGAAAAAATATTCATCGGCAATAATCGGCCACATAACCATGGACGCGAACACAGACCATCTCGGCAACACGGCTAATATTGTAGGCGGCGCAGTTGTTTATTCCTCCGCGAGCGCCCACGCTCTGGGGCACAGAGTTGCCGCCGTAACAAAGGTTGCCAAAACGGACGAGAGCAGACTCGCTCAGTTTGTTATTCCGAAAGAGGATATTTACTGCACCTTCAGCAAAAAATCAACCACCATGGCAAACAAATATTTTACGCCGGATAAAGAAAAGCGCGATTGCCGCGCCGAGAGCGTAGGCGACCCGTTCACGCTTGAAGATATACCGGACCTTGACGCGGAAATTTACCATCTCGCTGGGCTTATCTACGGCGATTTCAACGGCGAAATAATCAAGGCACTCTCGCAAAAAGCTCCGCTCGCTGTTGATGTTCAGGCGCTTTTGAGGCATGCCGCCCCCGACGGCTCAATGTATTTTGAGGACTGGAGCGAGAAAAAAGAGCTTCTGCCTTACATAACCTACCTCAAAACAGACGCGGCGGAAGCGGAAATCCTCACAGGCAGCGCAAACAGGTTTGAAGCCGCGAAGATGCTTTACGACTGGGGCGCCAAAGAAATATGCATAACCCACAACACCGAGGTTCTGGCATATAACGGCAAAGACTTTTACACCTGCCCCATAAGGGCAAGAAACCTCAGCGGCAGAACAGGCAGGGGCGACACTACCTTTGCCGCTTACATAAACGAAAGGCTCAGCAGCGGCATTAAAGAGGCGCTTTTAACGGCAACGGCAACGGTCTCGCTCAAAATGGAAACGCCCGGCCCGCTCAAATGTGAGAGAAAAGATATTGAAGCTTATATTGATGAGTTCTACGCCGATGTGCGCTGATAAAACACATACCGCATACCTCCCCTGACTTTTAATACCGATAAGTTTCCCGGCGGTCATTTCCGCCGGTTTTCTTTTTCCTTAATGGCTTTTTATCCTCCGATGCCCCGCGGCAATCAATAGCTTTACTATTAACCATAGCGCGTATTTTTCGTTTTGTCAAGTGTAATTTATATAATTCCGGATTTCTGGTTTATAATATCTGAGATTCGTCATCCAACCGGCGGCATTGTTGTTTCGGCGGGATTGGGGAATCCCGCCCTACGGGTTATATCTTAAATTCGCATTATTTTTTGCGGGCGATTGATAATAAGAACCTGCCTTCGGCAGAACCTTGTTACTTACAAATGATG
>ONON01000005.1 GCA_900319455.1 uncultured Eubacteriales bacterium | reverse complement strand
CCGACAACCGCAATTTTAACCCTGAAACTCTTTTTTTCATCGGGGATTCTTGTTTTCAGCTCTTCGGCCGTTTCTCTGAGTTTATCAATTATAAGATATTTGGGGCAACAGTATGAAACAAGGTTGAGAATATGGTACTCATAGCCTGTGATGCGCGGGTTATCCTCTTTTCTGTATTCCCCGATTTCGGTAATCAGCCGGCAAACCTCGTTATGCTCCGAAACAGCCTTGCGCATAGCGTCTTCACTTATGTCAACGCCGTAAACTTCCTGAAGCTTATCAAGCACTTTCTCCTGAATCTGCCTTTTGTAGTGCTTTACCGTGTGAGGCATAATTTTAAACGGAACATCCGCAATGGTAACAAAAAATTTCTCATTATCCACAAGGTGAAGAAGCTCAAAATGCTCATACGCCCTGTTCATCTGCGAACAGGTTTCAGAACCGAAGAGCGCGTCGATATGCTGATATCCGCCTTCTATGCCCCTTTCAACAAGCGCTTTTGAAAACCCGCACAGAAAAGAACTCATATAATATGTGGAAATATCCAGCGAGCCTGTTCTGGGCGCGCGAAGCCTTGTTGAAAAGCATCCGGGCAGATTAAGCAGAACCTCGGGAATATGGTAACAGGTGTAGGCAAGGCACAGTCTGCCGTCTTTTTTCGCCTGCTGAACAAGCTCGTTGTTTGCCTCCTGCAACAGGTTTTCAAATTCATAAAGATATTTCAAATCTTTCATACTGTTTTCCTCTCACTCAAGTGATTTGATTGCTTCTTCAAGCAGGGCGTTGCCGTTTGCGAATATTTTTGCCGCCGCAATAATCTTTTTACCGGTTTCCGGGCTGCCCGTTTTTTCAAAGGCATCGGCAATCTGCAACAGCTCATCAATGTGAGAAGCATTGTGATGAAAGTTAAATTCAAGCAAAGCCTTCAGTTCCCCCGGATTATTCACTGTAATGTGATGATGGCCGTGATGCTCGCCCATATTACTTTTTCTCCTTTACGGTCATATTCTATGGTAAGTATGATAGCATTTTATCCGGTAATATTCAACAATATTTAATAAAAATATACAGATTATCTCCGCTTCCGGCATTACCCGCCGGCTGTGAAAACGGCAATAAAAATATCGGCGTGACCGAAATCACGCCGAAGCTTTAAAAATATTTGTTTTTTCGCCGTATAAAAAGCGCGGGCTTGGGTTTTGCTTTATCAGTCTGCCGAATAGGGAAGAAGAGCAAGGTGACGGGCGCGCTTGATGGCTGTTGTGAGCTCTCTCTGATGAGCCGCACAGGTGCCTGTTACACGGCGGGGAAGGATTTTAGCCCTTTCCGATGTGTATTTGCGGAGCTTGTCTATATCTTTATAATCGATAAATTCTACCTTGTCAACGCAGAACGAGCAAACTTTTTTGTGCCCTTTTCTCATAGGCTTTCTGTCTGCCTTATCGTATGCCATAACAGTTTCTCCTTTCACAAAATAGATTTGGGACGGTCAATCAGAAAGGAAGGTCGTCCTCAGTGGGGATTTCTTTGAAATCGTCTGTGTCACCCGTTGAATATGAGGGAGCGGGCTGAACAGCCGCCCTGATGTTTTCCTCAACGGGGTTTGAGCTCTCATTTTTCGAGCCGCAGAAGCTGACGCTGTCTGCCACAAGCTCAACCGCTTTGCGGCGGTTGCCGTTTTTGTCATCGTAGCTTCTGGTCTGAATGTGACCCTGAACCGCAATCATAGAGCCTTTACGGAAATATTTTGTAACAAATTCCGCGGTCTGACCCCATACAACGCAGTCAATCCAATCGGTCTGGCGTTCTTCGCCCTGGCGGACATAAGAGCGGTCAACCGCAACGGAAAATGATGTTACGCTTCTGCCGCTGCCTGTGGTTCTGAGTTCGGGATCTGCAGCCAATCTGCCCATAATAACTGCACAGTTAAGCATTGCAAATCCTCCTTACTTTCTGATGTTGAGCGAACGGAGAACACCGTCGGTGATGTTCGCAACACGCTCAAGCTCAGCCGGAAAATCGGGTTCAGCCGTGTAAGTGAAGATTACATAATAACCTTCAGCTTCGTAATCGATGAGATAGGCAAGCTTGCGCTTTCCCCATTCATCAATACTTTCAAGTGTGGCTGCGTCCTCGATCATCTTCTGGAATTTCTCTTTAAGAGCGATAGCTGCTTCGTCACCGTTCTTGACTGAGAAAACCATTGTGGTCTCGTAGCTGTTTGCTGCCATTTAAAAGCACCTCCTTCTGGTCTTTTGGCCGCTTTTCACAAAGCGGCAAGGATCTTTATTGATAGATTTAAAGATTCCTGCGAAATGCGCCGGATATTGCCGGGCGCACTTTCAGTAATTTCGGATTATAGCAGTTCTTGCCCGTAAAGTCAAGTTCTTATTAATAATTTTTATAAATATTCCGGCATTATATTTAACAAAATCAGCCTCCCGCGGGAGACTGATTTTATTTGTTAATCAGAAAATGCCTTTAAAAAGCTCCATAACCTTGTTAAACAGGTTTACGATGAATCTGATAATCTTCTGGAAGAAGGTCAGGTTTTCTTCTTCGGGCTGTTCATCACCGCCGCCCTCGCCGGGCTGACTGTCGCCGGGCTGTTCTTCTGGCGCTTCGGGTGTTACGGGCTCTACCGTGAGCACGGGTGTTTCGCCGTTTTTGCTTGTGTAGCCGTAGGTCTCGGTGAGTATTACCGTGTATTTGTACTCGCCCGCCGTGCCTGTTTCAAGCTCGTATGTG
>ONON01000034.1 GCA_900319455.1 uncultured Eubacteriales bacterium | reverse complement strand
CGGCGACAACGCGTTTGAGGATTGCGTTTCGCTCATATCGGTGAATATTCCCTATGGGCTTAAAACCGTAGGATACAGCGCGTTCGCGGGCTGTTCGGCCCTTGCCGCGGTCAGTCTGCCCGGCAGTGTGGAAAGTCTGGGAGACAGCGCTTTTGCCGACTGTACGGCCTTAAGAACGGTCGGTCTGCCGTCGGGGCTCACACAGCTTGGCAATTACCTGTTTTATAACTGCAAAAGTCTTTCGGAGGTTACGATACCTTCATCCGTTTTATATATAGGCGGCAGCACATTCGCGGGCTGTTCGTCACTCGGAAGCATTACCCTGCCGTCCGGTCTGAGAAGCATAGGTGTTTACGCTTTTTCCGGGTGTGAAAGCCTTAACAGAGCGGTTCTGCCCGAAAGTGTTGTTTCGGTGGGCGCGAACGCGTTTGAGTTCTGCCGGGAACTGAGAACGGCAAAAATACCGGCAACATTGACAAGTGTCAGTTACAGAATGTTTTACGGCTGCACAAATCTTAAAGAAATCACCCTTCCGTTAAGCGTAACGGCAATCGGCGCCGAGGCGTTTAAAGGCTGTTCCTCACTGAGAAATGTTTTTTATGCCGGAACGGTGAGCGATAAAGAAAAAATCGAAATCGGTCAGGGCAACGCCGAAATTTTGAATGCCGTATGGAACTGCGCCGCTCAGCCCGAAAATTACACAATCACATTCAACGCCAACGGAGGCAGCGAAGAGCCTGCCGGTCAGAGCGGGAGAGGCGAAATAACAATTTCGCTCTCAAGGCCGGTGAGAAGCGGATACTCTTTTCTCGGCTGGTCGTCAAATCAGCTTGCTACAACGCCGCAGTATCAGCCCGGAGAGAAAATCAATCTTACGGCGAGCGTAACTCTTTACGCGGTGTGGAAAAAGAACGAAACGCCCGCAACGGATTTTACTCTTGAATTCGATGCCGGCGCGGGTACCGGAGCGCCCGGAAATATGACCGGGTTCGGAACGGTTGTTCTGCCCGGAACCAAACCTGTCAGGAGCGGATATGTTTTCGCGGGGTGGAGCGTTGAAAAGGGCTCGCAGAGCGTGCGCTATAAGCCGGGCGACAGATATTATCTCAAAGCCGACAGCACTCTTTACGCCGTCTGGAAGGTTTCACCCTCCGCGAAGCTCAATGTTCCGAAAAACGGCAGTGTTTCATACCGCACAAATGTTACGCTCAACATCACCGGGCAGAACCTTCCGGATGATTGCGCAATAGTTATTTACAACGGTTCGCAGGCAGCAGCAAAAAGCAAAAACAACAGCGCTCTCAGCTACAAAACCGGCGAAATGAAAAAGAGCGCGGTTTACACGGTGAGAGTAATCGATTCAAAAGGCGATGTTCTTAAAGACAGCGCGGGGGCGCCGATGGAAAACGAAATAAAAGTAACCGTCAACACCGGATTTTTCGCGTGGCTGTTTGCCGCAATCAGGGATTTGTTCGGTATTGCTCAGCCCGTCAGGGAATTTAACCCGTAAAATCAACCCGTAAAATAAAGCGGAAATTGAAAAGAGATGTGATTTATGAAAAAAAGAATACTCGCATATCTAAAATATTTAAGCGAGACCGCGCCGCAGACGCTCTCCGACAGCGATCTTGAGGCGTTTCGCAGGGATATGCTCATACAGATTGAGTACTTTCAGCATGAGAGACTCATACACCTTATAGTTACAATTACTTTCGCGATAGTTACATTCATAGCGCTTGCAATAGCGATTTTCGGCGCGCCGCAGGCTTATATTCTGGTGCTTTTGCTGGTTGTTCTGCTTGCGCCGTACATAAAGCACTATTACCTGCTTGAAAACGGCGTTCAGAAGATGTACACCTATTATGACGCTCTTGTTGAGGATGAAAACAGAAGGCGTCACGAGGCGGAGGGCAGAGGCGAATGACGGTTCTGCAGGCTCTGCGCGAAAAAGCGGACGGAAGCTACGCGGATTTTCAGGCAAAGCTTATACCCGCTGTTGAGCGTAAGCTTTTTATAGGAGTAAGAACTCCCGAAATAAA
The DNA here is from genome assembly GCA_900319455.1 of uncultured Eubacteriales bacterium. Taxonomy (GTDB): domain Bacteria; phylum Bacillota; class Clostridia; order Oscillospirales; family Acutalibacteraceae; genus CAG-177. Next base: position 1,973 of record ONON01000034.1, on the reverse strand, counting down.
GGCGCTCGCGAAGGAGCTTTACGGCACAAAGCAGGCGGAGAGCTTTCTGAAAAAAACGCCGCATAAATATTTCGATGAAAACCAGCTTCACGCCTTTTTGATTAACAGAGAAAAGGAGTTTGAAAAATGCCTTGCGGAGGTTGAGGCGTTTTTGCCTTTTGTTGATAACTGGGCAACCTGCGACCAGCTCTCACCCCGGGCTTTCGGCAAAAATAAAGGAACAGTCGCCGAAAAGGCGTTCAAATGGATTGACTCCGGCGAAACATACACCGTGCGTTTCGGGGCGGAAACGCTGATGAGATGGTTTCTTGACGCCGATTTTGATATAAAATACGCCGGAAAAGTTGCAAAAATCAAAAGTGAGGAATATTATGTCAATATGATGGCGGCGTGGTATTTCGCGACCGCGCTCGCAAAACAGTGGAGCGCCTGCGTGCCGTTTATCGAAAAAGGCGTTTTACCCGTTTGGGTTCATAACAAAGCGATACAGAAAGCCGTTGAGAGCTTTCGGATTTCACCTGAGCAAAAGGAATATCTCAAAACACTGAGGAAGTGAATTTTTGGCACACCCGTTAAAGCATTTCAAAACAATCACAAAACACAGGCACGCGGTTATGAGGCATTGCTTCAAAGCGGGAATACCGCTCCAGGGCTTAAAGCACGACCTGTCGAAATACTCGCCTACGGAGTTCATTCCCGGAGCGAAATATTATCAGGGCAACCGCTCGCCGAATGAGGCGGAGCGTGAGAAATACGGCTACTCGCTCGCCTGGCTTCACCACAAGGGGCGCAACCGCCACCATTTTGAATACTGGGCGGATTACAACCCGAAGGCCCGCAGGGTAGAGCCCGTGAAAATGCCCGTTCGCTATGTGGCGGAGATGTTCTGCGACCGTGTTGCCGCAAGCAAAATTTATCAGGGTGAAAAATACACGGATTCATCGGCGCTCGATTATTTTGAGCGCGGGCGCGACAAGCGCTCAATCCACCCCGAAACATCAGCTTTTCTCGAAAAGCTTCTCAGAATGCTTAAAGAGAAGGGCGAGGATGAAACATTTGCATATATCCGCAATTTTTTAAAAAGCGGTAAAAATTATTGATACAGAGGTGCTGTTATGAAACTCGGAATTATCGGCGACTGGAGCGAAGAGGGCTTCAAATATGTAAAGAGCAAAGGTCTTGACTGCGTGGAATTCTGCTACAACCACGATCAGCCGACAGACAAGCTGCTTGCCCTTGTGCCTTCACTTAACGAATGGCAGGCGAAATACGGCGTCAAAATTCTTTCAATGGGGCGCTGGGGCTCAAAAAGAATCAATGACGACGGCACGGTAAACGAGCCGGTTCTCAAAGAGGATTTTGATGTTATCGATGCCGCCTCGGCGGTAGGCTGCCCCGTTTTCAACTGCGGCTGCAACTACACGGAGAGCAAAAACTACAAGGAAAACTGCGACATTGCCGCGGATTATTTTGCGCGGCTGCTCGAATACGCAAAGGGCAAAAATGTCAAAATCGCCACTTACAACTGCGACTGGGGCAACTTTGTTTATAACGATAAGGCGTGGAGCGCCATTCACAGCAATATGCCCGAACTCGGAATCAAATATGATGTTTCGCACTGCATAAACAGGCACGGCGATTATCTCAAAGAGATACGCGACTGGGGCGACAGATTTTATCATTTTCACCTGAAAGGCACGCTGTATGTTGACGGCGAGCATTATGATGACCCGCCCGCGGGCCTTGACCCGACCGACTGGCGCTCGGTAATGGCGATGCTTTACATAAAGAACTATGACGAAATGGTTTCGATTGAGCCGCATTCACACAACTGGAGCGGAGAAAAGGGCGAGTGGGGCGTTGATTTCACAATCAATTTCATAAGGCCGTTCATAAAAGAATAATATTGCGCTGCGGGGCTGTCCGGAAGGGCCGCCCCGCTTTTTTCATCTGTTATTTTGTTCTTTTTGTGT